>NZ_VWWM01000030.1:0-103047 GCF_011752945.1 Paraburkholderia sp. Cy-641 | reverse complement strand
CTTCCGGCGGCTGGCACGCGACTACGAACGCCTGCCCGAAACCCTGGCAGGCTTGCATTTCGTCGTCTTCGCTATGCTCATGCTTGTTCATGCCGTGCCCATTATCCAAAGTGCCTAACACGCTCTATGTTCAATACCGATTCGCTTGCGCAGGAGCGTGAGGGAGAATGGCGCACGCATCCGCAGACAGCGCAAGGACGATCATCCGCTCATGAATCGCGAAGTCTCAGAAGAACAGGCGCGGCAGTCCGTGCATCGAAGGAGCGCGACATGACGCAGCCACGTGGCGCGGCGCTCGACGATCCCATCTATCTCGCACAGCTGCGGCGCGATCTCGTGCGCTTCGCGCGCCTGCAATTGCGCGACGCCGCGGCCGCCGAAGACGCCGTGCAGGAAGCCCTGACCGCCGCATGGACCCAGGCTGAGCGCTTCGCCGCGCAATCGGAACACAAGACGTGGGTGTTCGGCATCCTGCGCCACAAGCTCGTCGACACGCTGCGCGCGCGGCGGCGCACGATCAATCTGTCGGCGCTCGAAACCGAACTCGACGGCGAGGCGCTGCTCGATCGCGAGCTGTTCAAGGACAACGGCCACTGGTCGAGCGAGACGAAACCGCGCCCGTGGCCGACGCCCGAAACCGCGTTGCGCCAGCAGCAGTTCTGGACCCTCTTCGAGATGTGCCTCGATCATCTGCCTGAGCACATTGGGCGCGTATTCATGATGCGCGAGTTTCTCGACCTCGATATCGCGGCCATCTGCACCGAATTGCAGATCAACGCGAATCATTGCAGCGTGCTGATCTATCGGGCGCGCTTACGGCTGCGCACGTGTCTGAGCGAAAAGGGCTTATCGAGCGAGGATGCCAATGGGGAAGTGTAAGAACATCACGCGGCTGCTATCCGACGCGCTCGACCGGTCGCTGACAAGCGGCGAGTGGCTCGCGATCCGCCTGCATCTGCCGACGTGCAGCGGCTGCCGTAACTATCGCAAGCAGATACGGTTGTTGCGAGCGGCCGCGCACACGGTCAGCGGAATCGAGTCGGCGGATGCGGCGGGGAATGGCGAGCGGTGAAATTCAAGCGATGGGATGCAGAGGCTCTGGATGGAGCGCTGAGGGCATAGCAAGGCTTGGACGCCTGGCACGGCGCCTGTGCCTCGATGTGCCATTCGCTGTCCGCTGTTCGCTTGCTTCGGTGTTGGCGGCGCCAGCGATCAACGCTCGGCCGGTGGCGTGTCGCGATAGCGTTCGAAAAAACGCGCATGCGACGCTTCATCGATAAGGACGGGATTGGCTTCGGTCCGTGCCAGATGTTTCGCGAGCTGCGCACGGGTGCGAATCGGCCGAGGCGCGAAATTGCCGCCGCAATTCGCGGCAGACGTTGCGCAGTCGCGTCAGCGCACAGACCTCGCAGAACGTGCATTCGTACGTGCAGATCATCGCAGCGGGCGCGTTCGGCGGCAGCGACTTGCCGCAACCTTCGCAGGACGGTCTCAGCTCGAGCCTATCGGCGGCTCCGCTTCAGGAACGCGAGGCGCGGGGGGCGTCTCGCTCTCCGGTCAGTGTAAGCGGCCGGCCGCTCGCGGCGGAAGGAGCGGTGCGGGAGCGCCGGCCTACCGTGCGTGCATACGTCGATCGCCGGCAATGACGATACGCCTCGCTCCCGTTGCGTGGCATCGTTACGTCAGCACGTTCCACAACACGAGCGTCAACGCGAGTCCGACGACCGATACGATCGTCTGCAACACCGACCAGACCAGCACCGTCTGTTTCAATTGCAATCCGAAGTATTCGCGGATCATCCAGAATCCCGCGTCGTTGACGTGGCAGAAAAATACCGAGCCCGCACCGATCGCGAGCGCCATCAGCGAATTGTGTGTCGCGCTGAGGCCGGCCACGACCGGCGCGACGATGCCGGCCGTGGTCGTCGTGGCGACCGTTGCCGAACCGGTGGCCTGACGCAGCGCGACCGCGATGAGCCAGGCGAGCAGAAGCAGCGGCATATGCGAGCCGAGCGCGATCTTGCCGATCGTCGTGCTGATACCCGCGACGACGAGCGCCTGCTTCAAGCCGCCGCCCGCGCCGATGGTCAGCAGCAGCGCGGCGATCGGCGGCAGGCTTTTGCGCAGAATGCCGCCGACGCGCTCGCGCGCCATGCCACGCGACCAGCCGAGCGCGACCACCGCGAACAATACGGTGAGGCCAAGCGCGACCAACGGTTCGCCGAGAAAATTCAGCGCATCGAAGAGGAATGTTTCGGGCTGCAGCAGCAGCTTCGCGACCGTGCGCCCGAGCATCAACACGACGGGCAGCAGGATCGTAATCAGCGAAATCGCGAAGCTCGGCGGCTCGGTGCCGTTTTCTTGCGCCGTGAAGAGCTTGCCCATTTCTTCAGGCTCGCCGACCTGTATCCGCTTGGATAACCAGACGCCATAGAGCGGCCCCGCGAGAATCACGGCCGGAATCGCGACGATCAAACCAAGCCCGAGCGTGAGGCCGAGGTCGGCGTGCAGCGCGCTCACCGCGATCAGCGGACCCGGATGCGGCGGCAGCAACGCGTGCAGCGTCGTCATGCCGGCGAGCGCGGGAATCGCGATGCGCAGGATCGGCTGCTGCGAGCGGCGCGCCATCACGAAGATGATCGGCACCATCATCACGAGGCCGACTTCGAAGAAGAGCGGCAAGCCGATCAGCAATGCGACGACGGCCATCATCCACGGAAGCGTGCGTGGCGTCGAATGTTTGAGGATGGTCGACACGAGTCGGTCGGCCGCGCCCGATTCGGCCATCAGCGCGCCGAGCATCGCCCCGAGCGCGATGATGATGCCGACGTCGCCGAGCAACGCACCCGCGCCTTTGCTGAAGGCGCTCGCCACCGCTTCGAGCGGCAGACCGGCCGCAAAGCCCGCCGCGAACGTGCCGACGAGGATCGACAGGAACGGCGCGAGCTTGAGCACGCTGATGAAGACGATGATCAATGCGAGCCCGAGCACGCACGACAGGATGAGCTGCGTATCGTGGGCAGCCCACGGGGTGAGTGTTGTTATCGGATGCACGGAGGTCCTTTTTCGATTGGTTGATGCGGACGTGGTTTTGCGTGATTGCCCGGCGGCGTTGGGGGTTCACGCTTTCAGACGTTTGCGACTGGTCGATTGTAGCGGCGGGGAACGACAGGCTGCAGTGTGGTGGGCTTGGGCTTGCGTCGTGCGATGTGACGGGTACACATGGCAATGCTTCGCTGCGACCGCGTGATTTGCTTATGCGAATTTATCGGTTCGTCCAGGCGGACAGACGAATTATCGTCGGAGCCAATCGGGCCATTTTGCGTCCGTCTTTTTTACGAGCATGTTCATGTCCCGTCATTCGCCGCTCACGCGCCGCGCGTTTCTGACCAGCGTAGGGGCTTCA
The DNA here is from genome assembly GCF_011752945.1 of Paraburkholderia sp. Cy-641. Lineage (NCBI taxonomy): Bacteria > Pseudomonadati > Pseudomonadota > Betaproteobacteria > Burkholderiales > Burkholderiaceae > Paraburkholderia > Paraburkholderia sp. Cy-641. Next base: position 99,641 of record NZ_VWWM01000030.1, on the reverse strand, counting down.
CTGGCCGCCGCCGCGTTGCCTATCGTCTCCACGTCCGTGTTTGCCGCCGATGCGCACGTAAAGGAATTTCGCATCGGCTATCAGAAAGCAGCGAGCACCCTCGTGCTGCTCAAGGCGCACGGTACGCTCGAAAAACGGCTTGCGCCGCTCGGCATCGGCGTCAAATGGACCGAGTTTCCGGCCGGCCCGCAGTTGCTCGAAGGACTCAATGTCGGCGCGATCGACTTCGGCTACGTGGGCGAGGCACCGCCCATCTTCGCGCAGGCAGCGGGCGCGAACTTCGTCTACACCGCGTATGAAATTCCAACGCCGCACGCCGAAGGCATCCTCGTGCATCCCGATGCGCCGATCAAAACATTGGCCGACCTGAAGGGAAAGAAAATCGCGCTGAACAAAGGCTCCGATGTGCACTGGTTCCTGGTGGCCGCATTGCAGAAGAACGGCGTGAAATTCAACGAGATTCAGCCCGTCTATCTGCCACCCGCTGATGCGCGCGCGGCCTTCGAACGTGGCGCGGTGGATGCATGGGCGATCTGGGACCCGTTCCTCGAAGCCGCGAAGCGACAGTCGAATGCGCGCCTGCTCGCGGATGCCGAAGGCATCGTGAGCCACCATCAGTTTTTCTTGAGCGCTCGGCCGTTTGCGCAACAGAACGGCGACGTGCTCGCCATCGCGATGGACGAAGTCGGCAAGGAAGGGGAGTGGGTGCGAGGGCACTATAGCAAGGCCGCGGCGCAACTCGCGCCGATTCAGGGGCTCGACGCGAGCGTGATCGAATCAGGCCTGCGCCACTACGCGCATATCTACAAACCTGTCGATCCCAACGTGCTTGCGGAACAACAACGTATTGCAGATACGTTCAGCGAACTGCGCCTGATCCCGACGAAGATCGTCACCAGAGACGCAGCGCTGGCAAGCAACGCCTAGCGTCGGCGCGTGAGCTTGCGCCACGCGCATCCTTGACGTCAGTACTCGCCCATTTGCTCAGGCGAAGAGTGCGGCGACGTTTTCAGGCGGGCGGCCGATCACGGCACGCCCGTTTCGCACGACGATCGGACGTTGCAGCAGGATCGGATGCTGCGCCAATGCGTCATACAACTGCGCGTCGCTCAGCGACGGATCGGCGAGATTGAGTTCTTTGTATTCGGCTTCGGTGTCACGGATCATTTCGCGGACCGGACAGCCGAGTTGTGCATTGATCTGTTTGAGTTCGGCAACGGTACGCGGTTGTTTCAAGTATTCGACGATCTCGGTTGCTTCGTTCGCGCTGTTGTAGGTACTCGTGATCAGTTCACAGGTGGCGCGCGATTTGGAGCAACGGGGGTTGTGGTAGATGGTGATCATTGAGATTGAGCGGTTCGGTTTGGGTTTGCGTTCCAGGGTCTGGCGACGAGGGAGTAAAAGGGATTTTAGCGGGTGGGGGGCGGTTGGGTGTTGAGCTTGGCGGGGTCGCCTGTTGAGCCGTGGTTGGATGACGGCTGCGGGGCACGTGGTTTATCGGCTCCCGAGTTTATGCGCATAAACCGGCCCTCGCTTCGGCTAGCGGCGAGGTCGAGAATTGAATTCTGGTTGCCCTGGAGAAATTCACGCGGGGCTAGTGATTCAGGTAAAGGGCTCTCGCGAAGATCGACGTAGGCAACCTTCCGCCAAACCCCAAAGCCGTTTGCCCCGCCGCCTGATGCGCCATCGAGCCTCGTAGCGTTGCCCTCTTCGATAGACATCAATCCCTTGCCGGGATGACCCGGACTTTATGCGCATAAAGTCCCGCAGGCGCGTCGCACGCCGCTGGCGGAAATCAACGGCACATGTCTCAGTAGCTGCCGACGCAAAGCCAAACCTCTTTGTCCCAAGACCACACACTCAAAGCAGCTCGCCTCTCTCGATACTTCATTCCCCGATTGCGCCCACGACGAGAAAACCTCTCGCGCCTTCTCTCCATCACTGCGAGCCGGTCATCGCATCACCTCTCGCGAGCGCTCCTGTCATCTTTATGCGCATAAACGTCTGCCGAACGGCTAATTTTCATTTCTATTTACTCAAGTCATTTGAAATAGGAAATCAACCAGGTAAAATCCAACTGCGTCTAAAAAGAGGAGGTGAAATTTGGCTGCAGAAATCATCGCGGTAACACAGCAGAAGGGTGGCGTCGGGAAAAGCACAATCGCGATGCATCTCGGCGCTGCGTTTCACGAGAAAGGTAAACGCGTTCTCGTCGTCGACGCAGATGGCCAAAACACGCTGATCCACTGGGCCAGCGCTTCCTCTGACGGCGACGTCGGCATCCCATTCCCTGTCGTCAATCTCTCTGAGGCGGGCAGTCAGATCCACCGCGAGATCAAGAAATTCGTGGCTGACTACGACATCATCGTCGTCGACTGCCCGCCTTCCATCACCGAAAAAGTCTCCGGCGTCGTACTGCTTGCGGCGAGCGTGGCAGTCATCCCGACGTCGTCATCGCCCGCCGATTACTGGTCGAGCATCGGCCTCGTCAAGCTGGTTCAGCAAGCCCAAGTCATGAACGAAGACCTGCGCGCCGTCTTCCTGCTCAACAAGACGGAAGAGAAGCGGATGCTGACGCGCGAACTGAAACGCGCGCTCGAAGAACTCGGCTTCCCTTTGTTGAAGACCCAGATTCCAACGCGCGAAGCCTACAAACAGGCCATGGCGCTAGGGCAGACGGTGCTGCAGATGACCGACCGCGGCGCCAAGCTCGCCGCTATCGAAGTCAGGGCGTGCGCGAATGAGATCGCCGCCCTGCTCCCCTGAATTTATGCGCATAAAGGAGCCTGAATGAAACCGTCCCAATTCGCCAAAGGCTTTCAAGCACGTCCTGACACGACCAGCAGCGAAAAGCGCACCGCGCTCGACCGTCTGAACGCGATCGACGGTCTGGTCAAAAACGCGCCGCAAAATCCCGCAGCAGCCGGACGCGCGATACCTGCCGTCGTACCGCCAGGCATGCAGGAAATCGATGCCGTCGACACCGCCAACGAATCGGCGGCGTATCGTGCATGGCGGCTCGAGCACGGCTATCGTCCGGGCCAGGTCATCGAGCTTGCGCTCAAGACGATCAAGCCGAGCCCGTTCAATCCAAGGCACTTCTATCTGAAGTCGTCGATCGCCGAGCTCGCCGTCAATCTGGCTAAGCAAGGGCAGCAGCAAGCCATTCACGTCATTCCCGACTACGACAATCCCGGCACCTACTTCGTCAGCGACGGCGGCCGGCGCGTACGCGCCTTGAAGGAAGCGAACAAGGAATCGGTGAAGGCGATCGTCATCGATCTGCCGATCGGCCTGCAGAGCTACAAGCTCGGCTACGACCTCAATGTCCAGCGCGACTCGCAGACCGTGTTCGACAATGCGGTCGTCTGGAAGCGATTTCTCGATGAACGGCATTTCCAGAGCCAGAAGGAGCTTGCCGAACACCTTGGGCTCGATGAATCGACGGTCGCGGTCGCGCTGTCCGTCGCCAAGTTGCCGGAAGCCGTGATGCACGAGATGGTCGCGCGCCCCGACCGCTTCGGCTCGAACATGGCTTACCAGGTGGGCCGCTATCACACGGCGCGCGGCGCGGAAGCCACACTGCGCTTGATCAACCGAATCCTTGCCGACGACCTGAGCACGCGCCAGGTCGCCGACATCGTCCAGGGCAGGGCGACCGCGCAGGAAAGCGCCAAGCCCGCCGGTCGGCAGCGCTACGCGCAACGTCTGGAAATCAAACTGGAAGGGGTATCGGTCGGCGATCTCAAGTCCTACGGGGACGACCGGCTCGAGCTGCGCCTGAAAGGCCTCACGCGCGAGAAACGCGACGACATTCTGCGGCAGATTGAAAAGATGCTGAAGTAAGCGGACGAGGTGGCCACGCAAATGCGCAGCGCCACCCGCCATTCTCGACGGCCGGTTATCGCGCGGCAGACCCCGCTCAGGCCGCGCGCGACTGGCTCAGCGTAAAGGCAAGCAGATCGCCATCGGTCGGCTCGCCCCAGGTTTTGCGCGAAAGCCAGTCGAAGAACGCCGTTTCGACGATCTTCGAATCCAGCCCACGGCGGCGCCAATCGTCGCGCAGGTGCGAACCGAGCCCCGGCAGTTCCTCCTCCTCGAACGACTGCCGCGCCATATCCCGTTCCGCGTCACCCTGTTCGTTGTATAGCTCGTAGGCCTGCTTGCGGCGATACGCCGAATATTCGCCCAGCAGACGCGCCTTGAGGTCGTCGGCCGGCGTCGCGACGGCTTTACCCACGCCGACAGCGGTCGGCAGCGCCTCGACAGGCGGTGCATAGCCTTTTTTCAACGCATCCTTGAACAGCGCGGGCGCGCTGCGCACCGGCGGCAGCGAAGTACTGCGCATGCGCTGCTCGGTCATCTGCAAAGCCGCGCGGATACGATTTTCCTCGCTGTCCGCATAGAGCGTCTGCGCTTCCTTGAGTGGAATGCCGATCTTCACCATGCGATCGACGAGCGTGCTATCAAACACGTTCGGATGTTCGTCGAGCGCGAGCATCGGCTGCTTGCGCTCGGTCACGCGAAACTGGATTTCGGCGACGCGCCGTCCCTCGCGATGCTCGATCAGCTCGACGAAGATGTTCGTGACCGCATTGACCTCGGCGATGGCCGGGCGCAGATAATCGCGCTTGAAATACTTGTACTCGCGCTTCGCTTCGTCGCCGGCTTCCGTGTCCGGTGTGCCCGACAGAATCGGACGCCACCATTCCCACGTCTCGCGCATCGTCAGATGACTCGGGTTGGTCAGATAGCGCACGCAGATCTCGTACAGCGCGAGGCCGGCGCTACTGCGCAACTGGCTCTGGAATTGCAGGCTCAGACGCGCGTACTGAACCGGATCGAGCAGCTTCTTCTTGATCTTCGGCGCGAACGAAAACTCGACCCAGACACGTCGGGTGGTCGGATCTTCGAGAATTTCCGCGTCCGCGATCAGCGTCGAAATACCCCATTTACGGCCAGGCTTCTGACTGGACGTGCCGGTGCTCCATTCGACCTGCACCGACACCATGCGGCGCAAGTGTTCCTTGACGAGCGCCGTATCGTTCGAATCGAATGCCGAATTCGCGACGATGTCCGACAGCAGCGCGCGGTACGTGTCGCCCGACTCGTCGGCCTGCTGGGCCACCGCGAGCAGCACGTTGAAGAGCTTGCGGGTCAGCAGCGTGATCTTGCCGCTCTTGGGCTGGATCGCGATCGCCTCGACGGCTTTGCGCAACTCAGCCGAACTCGGGCTGACTACATCGGTCTTTTTCGCGCGCTTCGTGGCCATGCGTCGGGGTGAGAAGGGGGAATTTCGCGTGAGCATACCGGCTGGGGTGATACGCGTCTATAGCGTCCCTCTCACCATTGCCGGTGAAGTGAGTTTACGAAGCGCGGCTCACCTCGAACCACTCCCGAAAACCCTCACCTCAGCCGTCTGCCGCCAGGTTCGGGGTGTCCTTGCAGGTCGCGGCGTTTGCCGATCCGGACAGATTCGCAGTCCACGGGAACGGGGAGTTTTTGATCCCGAACTTCCTCACCTCAAAAAATTGCGGATTTTTTTGAGGCTGCGCGTAAACAAGAGGGACTCGGTGGCGTAACGACCGGGTGGCGAAGTCGCCCCTCCGCAGCTTTGTCACCGGCAGGATCGCGTCCAGCGGCGCAGACCCGACGCTTCAATGGCACCGATGCAAAGAAATGCGCTCAGCCCCCTCTCCAATGCTCTGCTCAAGCAGTCGCTTCCCGTTTGTTCGGCGTTGCGCTCGCAACTTCTCCTTTCACCCAAACGGCTCAAAACAATGGCCAAAGTCCATCGTCAACCGTAGGTTTCCTGCCGTTAACTCAGCCTCTCTCCCGCGATATCCCCGAAAAAGCTCACCTCGACGCCACTGAATCACGTGAGGTGATGCACGCTCAAGCCGCGCCAGCACCGACCTGCGCCGAAAAACTCTCCCGAAAAGTCTCACCTTTAGGTATTCCCGAGAGCGACGCGAGGTTGCCACGGAAAGTCCCGAAAAACCTCACCTTTGCCGACGGTCCAAATAATTATCAATGATTTCAGTAGGTTAGAGTAATCCACAAACGTTACCAATCGTCTCGATCTCCCGAAAATTCTCACCTCAAATCACTTTGGGACCCCGAAGGTCTCCCCGCTTATCGGCTCCAATCCTCCTGAAAAACCTCACCCGTGAAATCCAGTCTCCCATGGAGCCGGTGGATCGTAACGTCCATCAGACGGGCATCTCCAGCCGATGAACCCGATTTTTCTCCCGTATTTCCTCACCTTAACGTCCGAAAACCCTCGTAGCACTTCCCGAAAAGCCTCACCTTTAGCGAAATTGTCCGCCTGAGCAGCCTCGCAGATCGAGCCAAACGCTCACGTCCCGAATCCGCTCACCTTTCCGATCCTCGTGGCCACCAGCCAGTCAACGCCGCGGACAAATCTGGATCACAAAATCCGCTCCTGTCCTGTAAAAGCTCACCTTAGGGCTCCGAATGCTCAAAATTGAGGCAAAAACGACCTGCTGGCCCCGTAAAACCTCACCTTCAATCTGCATTTTCTCCCGACTCATCTCACCAATGGGGTTAACAGCCCAAAAACAACCCAGAAAATCAGTGCTCGCAAGACTCCCGAAAGCACTCACCGTTGGGCCTGCCGGCCCAGGAAAAGCTTTTCGCGTGTGGCCGGGCGATTCACGGCGCCAGGCTCCCGCAAAACCTCACCTTTCGCCAAACCGCCCGTATACGGCGTTTCCTGAACTCGCTCACGTTCTGTCCCGGACCTTCTCACCAGGCTCCCCGAACCCCATCACTCGAGGTTCCCGCAGAATCTCACCACGTCTCCCGCAAAGCTTCACCTTGTCGGCTTGAAACCCCCGCCAGATAAGGGTTTGCCGAGGCGTTAACGTTTTTAACAAGGGTTCAAAGGTGTTTACTTTTATTACTCTCAAGCTTTTCCACCCCGCGAGCTTCCGAAACACCACGTCCTCAACCCTCTCAATCCGCCAACGCTCGTGAAACAGTGCTCGATCATTGAAAAATCAATAAAAACTCTTTCTTTACAAGAGCTTATTAGCTATTCTTCGTTTTGTTTCACGGAAATAAAACTGTCACGCAGGTTCAGCAGTGCTTTGCTCCCTCAAAAGCACATCTGTTTACCTCAATCCCCTCGTCACGGATAAATTGGTAGCAAACGCTACGTAAATTGTTATGATTCATCCAATTCGAGCAACATCGAGGTTGATATGAATCTGGATCAGGAACGGCAAACCATTCGGGACGAGCTTGAAGCCATGCGTGCCCAAGGCATGCGCCGGCAGGATCTTTCACTGCACGCCTGCAAGCGGCTCTTTTTCGATCTGGGCATTCGCCCGTCGATGGCTGCGGTTCGCGATCTGACACAAACCGGCAGCGCTAGCGACATTCCAAAAGACATCGATCACTTCTGGGAACGCATCCGCAATGTCTCGCGCGTCAAGGTCGGCGCCGGTGCGATCCCGAAAGCGCTCGAAGAACGTGCCGGCGAACTGCTCGGCGTGCTGTTTGAAGAAGCCGTGGCCGAGGCAAAAGCGGCACTCGATAGCGAACGCGAAGAAATCCATGCGCAAATCGGCGCTGCCGATCTGCGTACCCGCGACGCGGAAATTCGCCGTGACGCAGCCGATGAGGCCGTCAAACGCAGCGAAATGCGAGCCGAAGCCGCTTGGGAACGTGTCCGGGTGCTAGAAACCGAGCTATCGAGCGCGACCACGCACGGCAATATCCATCTCGAGGGATTGCAAGCGACCACGCGGCGACTCGACCAGGAAAACGAGACGCTCCGCCAGCGTCTCGAAACCGAGCAAGCGACGAACGCAACGCTGCGCGACCGGATCGACGCACTACACGTCGAATTGCGGCAAAGCACCGAACACTATGCGCAGCAGATCAAGGACGCGGTTGCCGAGGCCGAGCGACGCGTCAAGCCGATGCTGGTCGAGCTCGATTCGCTGCGCAGCATGGCCGCGACCTATCAATCCGGTGTGCGCGACGCGAGCCGCAAAGAATTCGAGTTCATTCAGCAGATTGCCGCGGCCAAGGCTCGTGGGGACCGGCTCGACGCGCAATTGCGCGAACAGTCGGATGAGGTGGACACGTTGACCAGGGAAGTCGCGATGCTGCGCGGCCAGCAAGGTATCGACCCGGCGATCGCCGCCCTGCTTTGCTCGCTGGTCAACGCCGGCCGGCTCACGAACGAAGAGTTGAGCATGATCGGCACTGCGGCGGACGGTTACGTGACGTTGCCTGCGCGCTGCCCGAAATGCGAGGAAGGTGAGCCGGAGTTGTCGCAGGTCGATCACCGTTTCGAGCTGCTTTGCCCAGAGTGTGAGCATTCCTCGGGCCTCGGCGAATCAAGGCTGGCGGCGGTTAGCCAGTTTCTGTCAGACGCTGCGGCCGCACAGTCCACGCGAGCTGTCGATATCGTGCGATAGCGGATAAAGCGCTAAAGGTGAGGAAATCCGGGAGTCAAGAGGTGAGGACTTTCAGGGCGGGTTTTCTCCCGTTGTATTCGTCAAACGCCCGTCACGCCGAGGTGTCGACAAAGGCGCCGCTGCTGGATCCGGCACATTGGCGGCCGGCGAATCCTGCTGATCCATCCACGTTTGCCACGCGCGATACAGCCGGTTGGCGGACACCGCCTGCACGAAGCCGAGCCACTGACCGACCTGTTCGGCCTCGACCCCGCTTTCGAACAGGTCCGCCGCAAATGTGTTGCGCAAAGTCTGTGGACTCGCGCGCGACGTTCTCGATCCGGCGATTCCCGCAGCATCGACCAGCGCATCGACGGCGCGCAGCATCGTGGCTTTGTGCATCGGCCGCCCGGACGGCGCTGCGGGAAACACGAGATTGCCGGCCAGTTCCGTCAGACGTCGTTCGGCGAGCCACGCGTCGAGAATGGCCGTTGCGAATGGCGCAAGCCGTGTACGTCGCGTCAGCATTGGATTGGCCGACTCGATCGTGACCCACGGCGAACCCGCATTGACGCAACTAACCGTGAGGGACGCTGCCTCGCCGGTCTTCAGTCCTCCGCCGAGAAACACGGCAATCAAGGCACGATCACGCCGTTCTCTCCAGCGTTGCGCCGCCGATAAATCCGGCAATGGTGCAAACAGTTGCGCGATCAAGGCGGTTCGCTCGGCATGTGTGAGAAAGCCGGTCGGGTCGTTATCGCGTGCATTGCGCCACGCAGCTTCGCCGTCCTGAGCAATAAAGCGAGCCGGGTTGGTCGAGGCGGATTCGATCTCGCGAACGTGATCGAGTACGCGCTCGATCAGCCTTAAATAGCGGACTCGTTGCGTTTTCCGTATTTCGAGTCCAGCGACAAATTCGGCGATCGCGTGCGAGTCGACCGTGGCCAGGCTTTTTTGCTGCGTACCGAGCCAGTCGAGAAACTGTCCCCACTGCGCCTGATAGACCAACGCGGAAGAACGTCTGAAATGCTGCTTCGCTAGCCATGCGTCGAAAGCGATCTGAGGATCGCGACGCCAGTCTTCGCGCTGCTGATCGAAGAGATCGGTCGAAGGCGCGGGACGTGGGACAGGGTCGGACAGATGAGGAGGTGACATCGGTTTTTTCCGTTAGTTGCGTCTTTTGCTGTGCCTATTGTAGGCGGCAATGGACACCGGATCGGAACGCAAAACAAAAACCGGAGCGAAAAGCCGAAGAAAATCAACTTGCTGCCGTATCACCCGCCCCAGGCATGCGCGCGTTTCAGTGTCATATCGCGCGGCACCGGTTGCGTGGCGGCGAGACGTGCTGCTTCCCGCGCCGCGTCTTCGTAGGCGTTAACGGCAAACGCAAACACTGCGGGCAGCGCATTGGACGAGCCGAAATCCACGGTGTCATCGGTTTCGGGATAGGGCAGATCGGATGGCCGCTCGAACAGGCCCAGCATCACGGCATCGTGCCGGCTTGCGAAGCCGAGATCGGCCAACGCCTCGGCTTCGATGGCATGCAGCAGACGCCACGTGAGCGGCACCTGTTTGACGATGTAGCGGGCCGCGATATTGCGCACGATATGTTCGAGATCGCGCGCGGCGGTTTGATAACGCAGCGCGGCCAGAGCTTGATCGGTAGGGTTCGCTTTCAGGTTGTTCATTATCGGCTCCAGTCGACAGGTAATACTGTACAAACATACAGTATTGAGCGCAACCTCGGCCGAATGGCCTATTTCACCAACGGCCCGTCATCCGCTTGTCACCGGTCGCCCGATCTGCCGCGCACCGGGCGCGCCCCGCCGCTCAACCGTGAATCACGACCAGCAACGCTTTCGCCTCACCCTTGCCGGCATTGCGAATCGCATGCGGTTCGTCCGCGACATAGCGCGCGGTGTCCGCTGCCTTGAGCCGCTTCGTCGTACCGGCCGCCTCGACTTCGATCGATCCGTTCAGCACGGTCAGATGCTCGCGCGTGCCGGGTTCGTGGGCGTTCGACACGAGCGCTCCGCCCGGCTGTAGCGTCAACTCGTACCACTCGAACTTGCCGGCCAGCTCGATCGGCCCCCACACCCGCAATTGATATTTCGCGTCATGGCCGCTCAAGGTCGGAATGTCGTGCGCGCCGGAGACCGCGATCGCTTCCGGTGCCTTCGGCGGCGCAAACAATGAATCGAGGTTCACGCCAAGCGCATTGGTGAGCCGCCACGCGACCGCGATCGTCGGATTGGCCTTGTCGCGCTCGATTTCCGACAGCATCGATTTCGACACGCCCGCCGCGCGCGACAGATCGTCGAGCGTCATGCGCCGCTCGGCGCGCAGCCGCTGAATCTGCTCGCCGACGCGCGGCGGTGCAGCATTGACCGGCGCCGCCGTCGTGCCCGCGGCGGACGCTGTTTGGGCCGTTGCCTTGCGCGCGGTGCGGCGGATACCCGAACTTGCCATTTCCTGACCTATCGTTTAGAGTTGTTCGATATACCGGATTTTAGTTCGAAAAAACGAAAATATCCGATAAAGCTGACAGCCGACTATAACAGGCCGCCTCGCTGCTGCACACGCCGTCGATGCGGACTATGCTGATGTCAAGCGCTGACGCTCAGTGCAGCGACTCAGCGCAGCGAGTCAGGTCGTCTCCTTCATCTCTCCGGAGTCTCGTTCATGCGTGACCAATGTGACCAGTACCTTGCCCATCTGCGCGGCACCCTCGCGCAGATCCGCGCCGATGGCTTTTACAAGAGCGAACGCGTGATCGCGAGTCCGCAATCGGCCGACGTGCGTCTTGCCGATGGCACGGACGTGCTGAATTTTTGCGCGAACAATTACCTCGGCCTCGCCGGCGACGCGCGGCTCATCGACGCCGCGAAAGCAGGGCTCGACAAGGACGGCTTTGGCATGGCGTCGGTGCGTTTCATCTGCGGCACGCAGACCGTGCACAAGCAACTCGAGGAAGCGCTCGCCGCGTTCCTGCAAACCGACGACTGCATTCTCTATTCGAGCTGTTTCGACGCGAACGGCGGCCTGTTCGAAACGCTGCTCGACGAAAACGACGCGATCATCAGCGACGAGCTGAATCACGCGAGCATCATCGACGGCGTGCGGCTGTCGAAGGCGAAGCGCTTTCGCTACAGGAACAACGATCTCGCCGATCTCGAAGCGCGCCTGAAGGAAGCCGACGCCGCTGGCGCGCGCTTCAAGCTGATCGCGACCGACGGCGTGTTCTCGATGGACGGCATCATCGCGAATCTCGCGGGCATCTGCGATCTCGCGGACCAATACGGCGCGCTCGTGATGGTCGACGACTCGCACGCGGTCGGCTTCATTGGCGAACACGGGCGCGGCACGCCCGAGCATGGCGGAGTGATGGCGCGCGTCGACATCATCACCGGCACACTCGGCAAGGCGCTCGGCGGCGCATCGGGCGGCTACGTCGCCGCGCGCAAGGAGATCGTCGAATTGCTGCGGCAGCGCTCGCGTCCCTACCTGTTCTCGAACACGCTAACGCCGAGCATCGCTGCCGCTTCGCTGAAAGTGCTCGAACTGCTCGCGAGCGACGAAGGCGCGCGATTGCGCGCACGCGTGCGCGAAAACGGCGCGCATTTCCGCGGCAAGATGAGCGCGCTCGGCTTCACGCTCGTACCGGGCGAACATCCGATCATTCCGGTGATGCTCGGCGACGCGCAACTCGCGGGGAAGATGGCCGACGCGCTGCTGAAGGAAGGCGTCTACGTGATCGGCTTTTCGTTTCCGGTCGTGCCGCGCGGCCGCGCGCGCATTCGCACGCAGATGAGCGCCGCGCATACGCCCGAACAGATCGATCGCGCCGTCGAGGCGTTCGCGCGCGTCGGCCGCGAACTTGGCGTGATCCCGGCCTAGTCGCCGCGCGATTCGAACGGAGACGCAAATGAAAGCATTGGCAAAACTCGAACGCGCACCGGGCCTCACGCTCACGGACGTGAAGAAGCCGGAAGTCGGCCATAACGACGTGATGATTCGCATCACGCGCACCGCGATTTGCGGCACCGACATTCATATCTGGAAGTGGGACGACTGGGCGCAAAAGACGATTCCCGTGCCGATGCACGTCGGCCATGAGTACGTGGGCGAAATCGTCGAGATGGGGCAGGAAGTGCGCGGCTTTGCGATCGGCGATCGCGTGTCGGGAGAAGGGCACATTACGTGCGGCTTCTGCCGCAACTGTCGCGCGGGGCGCCGTCACTTGTGCCGCAATACGGTCGGTGTCGGCGTGAATCGTGAGGGCGCGTTCGCCGAGTATCTGGTGATTCCGGCCTTCAACGCATTCAAGATTCCGCCGGAAATTTCCGACGATCTCGCCGCGATCTTCGATCCGTTCGGCAATGCGACGCACACGGCGCTGTCGTTCAATCTCGTCGGCGAAGACGTGCTGATTACCGGCGCGGGGCCGATCGGCATCATGGCGGTCGCGATTGCGAGGCACGTCGGCGCGCGCAACGTCGTGATTACCGACGTCAACGACTATCGCCTCGAACTTGCGCGCAAGATGGGAGCGACGCGCGCGGTGAACGTGTCGCGCGAATCGCTGCGCGACGTGATGCACGATCTGCATATGACAGAAGGCTTCGACGTCGGCCTCGAAATGTCGGGCGTGCCGAGCGCCTTCACGGGCATGCTCGAAGCGATGAACCACGGCGGCAAGATCGCGTTGCTCGGCATTCCGCCCGCGCAAACTGCGATCGACTGGACCCAGGTGATCTTCAAGGGCCTCGAAATCAAGGGCATTTATGGGCGCGAGATGTTCGAGACCTGGTACAAGATGGTCGCGATGCTGCAAAGCGGCCTCGATCTGTCGCCGATCCTCACGCACCATTTCAAGGTCGACGATTATCAGCAGGCCTTCGCGACGATGCTCTCCGGCGAGAGCGGCAAGGTGATTCTCGACTGGACCGCCGCCTGAGCGAGCACGGCGCAGTTCGATTGACCGACGCCCGCGGCGCTTACGCGCCTGCGGGCGTTTTCACGAATTCGGCCTGAATGCGCACGTGAATGTCGTCGCCGACGGCCGGATACCACGTCGCCAAACCGAACTTCGCGCGGCTGAAATGGCCGTCGGCGGAAAAGCCGAGCGTGTCTTTCTTCGTCAGCGGATCGGGTGCGAAGCCGTTGAACGTGACGTCGAGCGTTACCGGCTGCGTGACGCCGCGTATCGTCAGATTGCCGCTCAGCGTGCCGCGCGCGTCCCCTGTGCGCTCGAAACGCGTGCTCGCGAAGCGAATCTCCGGATAGCGCGATACGTCGAGCATGCTGTCGCTCTTCACCATCCTGTCGAGCAGCGGCACGTTCGTGTCGATGCTCGCGGCGTCGATCGTGACCGATGCCGTGCTGCGTTCGAGGCCGCCCTCGTTCCAGTCGAGTTGCCCCTGCTTGCGATCGAAGCGCATCGTAAAGCGCGAGTATTTGAAGTGATCGACGTCGAACGTGATGCTCGTGTGATCCGGGTCGATGTCGTAGCGGCCGACCGGCACGCGCGCTTCGTTCCGGCTGACCGAATGCGTGAGCACCTGCACCGGCGTGCAGGCCATCGCAGTGAGCAGCGTGACGCCGAGCAGCGCCCGCATCCATGCGGTGCGAACAGAAGAGGAGTTCATCGAAGCCGTTCCGGTTGAGCGATCTTCGTCACGATAGCAGCAAGCGCAGCCTGCGCGCGGAAACTCCATAACGATCACACAGGGTCGGAAAAACTTGACGAAGGAGAATGATCGTTCTACCTTTCGTCCATGACACGCGAAACCCTTAGCGACCCGACACCGACCGGCCAGGCGCGCGAGCGTCTGCTCGATGCGGCCGAAGCGCTGATTTACGCCGGCGGCATCCACGCAACCGGCGTCGACGCGATCGTGCGGCAATCCGGCACCGCGCGCAAAAGCTTCTACACGCATTTCGAATCGAAAGATGCGCTCGTGGCGGCTGCGCTCGAACGGCGCGACGAACGCTGGATGAACTGGTTTATCGCCGGCACGCAGCGGCGCGGCAAGACTGCGCGCAAACGCCTGCTCGGCATGTTCGACGTGCTGCGCGAATGGTTTGCTTCGGCAGATTTTCATGGCTGCGCGTTTCTGAACGCGGCCGGCGAGATCGCTTCCGCCGACGACCCGATCCGGATCGTCGCGCGCCAACACAAGGAGCGTCTGCTCGATTTCGTGCGGACCGAGTGCGCGTCGTTCTCGGCGGAATCGGCTATGGATACGCGCCGCGTTGCGCGTCTCGCGAGGCAGTGGCTCGTTCTGCTCGACGGCGCGATCGCGGTCGCGCTCGTGAGCGGCGAGGCAGACGCCGCGCTCGATGCGCAGACGGCCGCGAAAACCTTGCTCGATGCGCAAGCGGGTTTTGCCGCGAAGCCGGCGGCGAACACAGCAGTGAAATCGGAAGCAAAGCCGCCAGCAAAGCCGGCCGCGAAATCAGCACACGCTCCCCCAACCCAACGACCGCCATCCCGGCGCACCGCTACCTGAATGAGGAACCCTCATGGCCGATACGACCGAAACCCGCCCGCCGCTGCCGCCGTTCACGCGCGACACCGCGATCCAGAAAGTGCGCGCCGCGGAAGATGCCTGGAACACCCGCGAGCCCGAACGCGTCTCGCTGGCCTATACGACGGATAGCATCTGGCGCAATCGCGCCGAATTCGTTCATGGGCGCGCGGAGATCGTCGGCTTTCTGCGCCGCAAGTGGGAGCGCGAACTCGACTATCGCCTGATCAAGGAGCTGTGGGCGTTCACCGACAATCGCATTGCGGTGCGCTTCGCGTATGAATGGCACGACGATTCGAACAACTGGTTTCGCTCGTACGGCAACGAGAACTGGGCGTTCAACGAGCATGGCCTGATGGCGCGTCGCCATGCGAGCATCAACGATCTGCCGATTCGCGAGGCCGATCGCCTGTATCGCTGGCCGCTCGGGCGCCGTCCCGACGATCATCCGGGCCTGTCGGACCTCGGTCTGTAAGCGTCTCGCCAGCGTTCATCGCCGACGGCGCGTTCGCCACGCGCCGCGGATTCACCGCTTTGCCATCGGTTCTCCGTTATCGTTGCGGTTTTGGCTGCGGGCGCGTGCTGTGCCCGGCAGTCGAGCAGGTCCTCAAACAGGTCCTCAACATCGCCCGCGCGGGTTGAGGTACAGTGCGCGACGGGCGGCAAACAGACCGTCGGAACATCGATGACCCCGGCGCTCGACCGGTGGCGGAGAAGACATGCACTTTCGGCAGATGAACAAAAATATCCGGCGTATCGCCGTGGCACTCGTGACGAGCCTGGCGGCGGCCACCGCCGCGCATGCGAGCAGCTGGTGCGAGGGGGGCATATGGGCCGACGCGATGCTCGGCTCGTATCACATCGATCCCGATCCCGGCACCGATTTCGAACAGTTCAACCCCGGCCTCGGCGTCGAATGCTGGCTGAACAACCAGTGGGCGCTGACGATAGGCGGCTTTCGCAACTCGCTGCGCCGGCCGTCCTACTATGGCGGCGGCGTCTGGGCGCCCGAGTTCGCGCACTGGGGCATCGTGCGGCTCGCGGCGATCGGCGGGATCATCTCGGGCTACAACTACGGCAACTGGGGGCTCGGCCGCAATCACACGATCGGGCCGGTGGTCGCGCCGATCGTGATGGTCGAATACAAGCGCGTCGGCGCGAACTTCATCGTGGTGCCGCCGATCCCTTCGGACCATCTACCGTTTACGATTGGATTTCAGGTGAAGTTCAAGTTTTGAGCGGGAGATAACCGGAACGTGTTCCGGTTATCCGCGGGCGCAGCCAGCCATTGGCAAAGGTGAGGTTTTTCGGGAGCGTGACGTAAGCTGGACGGCGAGCCAAGGGGTCAATGGCCCGACAACCTGCTTTCCGGTGTGGATGCAACTCCTGGAAATCCTCACCATTCTGAAAAATGTGCTCGGTTTGGTATCGCCATCTCCTGGAATTCCTCACCATCCTGGAAGAACTCACCTTGAGCGGCGAGTTCACCCATCCCCTGGAAATCCTCACCATTCGCGACTCAGGCGCGCCGGTCCACTTCGACTCGCGTTACTCGGAATAATCCTCGGGATTCTCCCGCCCCGCACTCTGATAGAGCACCATCACGAGAGGAATGCCGGGTTCCGCCGTCGCATCCATACGATACCCCGTCACTTCGCCGGCGACCCCGCTCGTATACTCCGCGACCACTTCGCCGAACGTGTTGCGCTGGATCGCCACCTTCTGCCCGGCCGTGACCTTCTCGTTCAGCTTGACCAGCAGTTCGACGAAGCCGCCGTGCGTCGTGAGGACCGTGTGCGCGCTATTGCCGACGAAGATGCCGACGTCGCGGCCGGTCTTCCCGATCGGGCCCGGCACGACGCCATAGCGCTTGAGCACGTTCATCGTGCCTTCGACAAACTGCGGAATCATGTTGAGGTCGATGATGCGCGCGGCGCCGATCTCCGGCGTGATCGCGGGAATGCCCACGTCGATCAGCGCGTTCGCAAGCAGCGTGGGATACGCGGGGTTGTCGAAGATCTGCGTGATCGGAAACAGCTCGGCCATCGCGCGCGCTTCCGGCAACTCCATCCGCGCGAGGTTGAACGAGGTCAGGTCCATGCCGGTCGTGCCGGTGTGAAAGTCGATCGCGTAGTCGGCGTTCGGCCGCAGTAGCCGATTGAATAGCAGTCCCGCGTGCCGGCTCGGCGCACTCGCGCCATTCTCGTTGCCCGGCCATTCGCGGTTGATGTCGATGAGGTCGAGACCGCGCCCCGAGTTCGGCCATCTGCGTTCCATCGCTTCGAGCGCGGGGCGCGACACGTCCAGCACCGCGAGCACCGTGCCCGACATCTGGGCCGGATCGAGCTGGCTCACGACGCTTTGTATCGTATGCACGGGGCTGATCTCATCGCCATGCACGCCGCTCACGAGCACCACGCGCTTGCCCGGTTTCGCACCACGCACGACGATTACCGACACGTACCAGTGCTGGCCCGTCGGCATCTGCACGCCCTGAAAATAGAACATATGCTTCGCGCCGCTCGGCAGGTCGTTGACGTCGAGCGAACTGATGACCTTCTTGCCGTCTATCACGTCGCCGGTGTAGACCGTGCCCCGGTGCGCGCCCGTCCCGGCGGCCGGCGCATTCGCGTTCTGCGCGTACGCGGTGCCGGCCTGCGCGACGAGCGCGGACGATGCGCCGACCAGCGCAATGGCCGTCTTCATGAAGTTGCGTCGATCGACACCGTCTTTTGATTCGTTCTGCATGGCGAAGGATCCTTATGCTGTGTGCAGGCGTGGCCTGTTCTGATCGCAACGAATTCAACCGCGCTGATGCTGGCCGTTCTTTTCCTCGTGTTCGCGGAAGATCATGACGCCGGCGACACTGATCGCGCTGCAGCCCATCACGTACCATGCGGGCGCATAGAAGCTGCCCGATCAGCGCCATAGACCGAGCACGATGAGTTATGCGAAACCACCGAAGAGCGTCACGTCCATAGCATAGATGACCCCGAGCGATGTTGCACGTACGTCGGGGCTGAAGGCCCTCAAAATAAGAACAAATGCGGCGGGACTGGAGAGCGTCATTAATCCGACCAGCAATGCGACGATACTGGTGATCAGTTAGGTCGACGGAAATTTGTGAATTGTGTGAAATGCCAGCGGCAGCAGCACGCAGGTGTCGATCGACGTCACGTACACGAGTGTCTTGTGGTTTTGTACGCGATTGATCAGGAGTCCAGTGAAAGTCGATCCGACCTTCCGGCTCGACATGGCGCGTCACAAGATTGCGACATTGCGCCTCGTGGAGTCGTTTCCCGACACGACCGTATCGACGGTGGTGCACGGCGATCGTCCTTTGACGTCGGCGGCGCAGCGCGTTCTATCCTGTTTCGAAGACGGGTGCGGCAGTTCGCGCACGAACGCGACAGGCGCTGATGCATTGATGCGCACGCCAGGGCGGAGCCGTCAGAACTCGAAGCGATAAAGCCGATAGGCGCGCGGCGCGATCAGCGAAAGATACCCATGCACGGCGGTGCGCAGCAAACGACGCAGCGCTGCCACGTCGTGAGGAGCCGGGCGCGTCATCAGCGCCTGCGAGACGAGACCGTAGATTGTCGCGTGTACCGCGAACGCGGCATCTTCCGTCGGCGCATCGGCGGGCCAGTCGGGTGCCGAGGCAAGCAGGCCGGCCCATAGCCGCACGAACTCCGCGTAAAGCTTGCGGTAGGCATCGATGCCGGAAACCCGGCGTTCGAGCTGAAAGAGCGTCGACCACTGTTCGGGTTCCGCGAGCGGCGCGCGAATCTGCGCGTTTAGCAGGGCATCGGCTCGCGCGGGCAATGCTTCGTCGCGCGTGGCCGGAATGCATTCGCTCATTTCGATGGCGATCCGCTTGATGCGCAGATGAATGCACACCGCCGCGAGTGCTTCCTTGCTGGCGAAATATTCATAGAAGCTGCCGATACCGACGCCGGCCGCCGTCGTCACCTGGCGGATCGATACCTTGTCGTAGCCGTGCTCGACCAGAAGCTGAACAAAGGCCTGCTGAATCGCCTCGGCCGTGGCGAGCGCGCGTGATTGCGCGGGCTTGCGGCGCGTGGTTTTGACGGGGAGCGGTTCCTTCATGTCGGCGAATCCGAACACTCGCGCCGAAGCGCGTCCCTATACTGGGTAACCAGAAAAAAGCCCGCGCGGCAAGCGTACAGGTTTGTCGATGACGGATCGACCTTGGACCGATCGGGGCACCTTGAAAAGGAGCCGCTCATGAACTGGAACACCCATGAGGTGACGAATGTCGTGCCGGAGTTGGCCGATTATAACCTCTACACCACGGACCTCGCGCTGCGCGAAGCGGTGCAACGCGCGGGTGCGCAGGCGCACGAATCCGAACTGAGCGACTACGGCGAGCGGCTCGGCAGCGCGCAAACGCTGCGCATGGCCGAGGACGCGAATCACTTCAAACCCGAACTTCACACCTTCGATCGCCAGGGACACCGCATCGATCGCGTCGAGTTTCATCCCGCGTGGCATGGCCTGATGAAGATGCTGCGCGAACAGAATCTCGTCTCGCAACCGTTCTCCGATACGCGGCCCGGCGCATGGGCTGCGTACGCGGCCGGTTTTTCGATGCACGGACAGATCGAGGCCGGCTCGCAGTGCCCGACCTCGATGACCTTCGCGAGCATCCCCGTGTTGCGCCAGGAGCCCGGGTTGTTCGAGCAGTTGATGCCGAAACTCTATTCGCGCAGCTACGACGCGCGCGATCTGCCACTCGAACAGAAGACGTCGATGCTGGTCGGCATGGGCATGACCGAGAAGCAGGGTGGCTCCGACGTGCGCGCGAATACTACGCACGCCGTGCCGGTGCGTGGCGAGGGGCGAGGCGGCGAATACGAGATCGTCGGTCATAAATGGTTCATGTCCGCGCCGATGTGCGATGCGCATCTCGTGACCGCGCGCACCGAAAACGGCCTGTCGTGCTTCTTCGTGCCGCGCTACCGGCCGGACGGCAGCAAGAACGCCGTGCAGATCCAGCGTCTGAAGGACAAGGTCGGCAACCGCTCCAATTCGAGCAGCGAAGTGGAATTCCTCGGCGCGTGGGGGCGCATGATCGGCGAGGAAGGGCGCGGTATTCCGACCATTATCGAAATGGCGTCCTATACGCGGTTGAACTGCGTGATGGGCAGCGCGGGCACGATCCGCCAGGCCGTGGTGCAGGCGATTCACCATGCGCGCGAGCGTCACGCGTTCGGCAAGCGCCTCGCGGAACAGCCGCTGATGCGCAACGTGCTGGCCGACATGGCGCTCGAAAGCGAAGCCGCGACGCAGCTGATGATGCGCCTCACGCAGGCGTTTGCGCTCGCGGACCATGATCCGCTGCAGCACGCCTATGAACGGATCGTGACGCCCGCCGCGAAATTCTGGGTGGCCAAACGCAGCATCGAACTGTCGGCCGAAGCGATGGAAGTGTTCGGCGGCAACGGCTACATGGACGAAAGCCCGATGGGCCGGCTTTATCGCGAGGCGCCCGTGATCTCGATCTGGGAAGGATCGGGCAGCGTGATGGCGCTCGACATGCTGCGCGCGATCAGCCGCGATCCCGCCGCGCTAGCCGCGTTGATCGACGATATCCGGCCGATCTGCCACGGCGAGGCGCGCCTGCGCCCGCATATCGAGGCGCTGGCCGGCGCAGCCGGTGCGGGGACCGCGATGCACGAAGCGGCCGCGCGCCGCGAAGCGCAGCGCCTGATTCTGCTCGTGCAGGCGTGCCTGCTGCGCGAGCACGCGCCGACCTACGTCGCGGACGCGTTCATCGCAAGCCGCTTCGACGCGCAGTGGGGCCGCGTGTTCGGCACGTTGCCGGAACATGGGCAACAGGCGCGGATCGTCGAGCGGGCATGGCCTGTGTGACTGCGTTTCCACAGGCTGGCGATGATGCGCAACGCGGCTCCCGTAAATCCTCACCGTTAGCGCATCTCCTGGAACTACTCACCATTCGCGCGGCTTCACAATGCCATCTGCACGACCTTCACGATGACGAGGCCGATCGCGAGCAGCAGATAAGCGCGCAGCACGCCCATCCACATGCGCTTCGCCAGCGTCAGATTCGGCGGCGGCAATTCGTCGAGCGCGGGCATGCGCCAGGCGTTGCGCGCCTCTTTCGAATAGACCGGCGACGGTTCGGCCACGGGCTCGCCGCGCAGCTTGCGGATGCCGAGCGCCGCGCCATAACCGGTCACGGCGAGCAGCGTGCCGCCCACGAGCATTTCGATAATCGTTTTGCCGGCCATGTCCGGATAGATCACCGACGCGGTCAGGATGATCGACAGCATCACGAGTACCCAGACGACAGCGCCCGTAAACAGATTCAGCTTTTTCGAATTGGCCCACGGACCGAGCACCGCGCGGTCGTTGCAAAGCAGCAGCAGGAACACGGTCGCGCTCGGCAGCAGCACGCCGGCCAGCGTTTGCACCGCTTCAGTCAGAAGACCGAGCGGGCTGCCCGGAATCAGCACGAGCGCCGCGGCCGCCGCGACGATAACGAAGTACACGAGATAGAAGCCCTTCGCGTCCGAGACGCTGCGATGCAGCGAGTGACGGATCTTGAACACGTCGCCGATCGCATAGGCGGTGGATAGCGACACGGCCGCCGCGCCGATCACGCATGCGTCGAACAACGCGATCGCAAACAGCACCGCCGAGGTGCGTCCCGCGTATTTTTCGAGTCCCGCGATGACGCCGCCCGCGTCGGTGAAGTTGCCGAATTCGGGCCGGCCGTCGAACAGCGCCGCGCTGAACGAAATCATCGCCACCGCGCCGATCAGCACGAACACGATACCGATCCACAGGTCGGCCTTTTCGTAGTTCATGAAGCGCGGCGTGATGCGTTTGTCGATCACGTAACTCTGCTGGAAGAACAATTGCCACGGCGCGACCGTCGTGCCGACGATGCCGATCACGAGCAGCATCACGTCGGAGAGCTTCGAGTGGGCGGGCCAGTTCGGAATGAAGAAGTCACGCGCCATCTGGCTGACGGGCGGATGAATCGACACGAGCACCGGCACGAGCAGCAGGCTCAACACGCACAGCACGACCGCGAAGCGTTCGAAGCGGCGGAAGTCGCCCGTGCTGACGGCGGCCATCGTGAGGGCCGCGGCGATGCACACGCCCGCGATCTTCGAGACGCCGAAGAAGTCGAGCACGAACGTGATGCCGATAAACTCGGTCACGATGGTCAGCGCGTTGAGAATGAACAGATCGACGACGCTGAACGCCCCCCAGAACTTGCCGAAGCGCTCGAAGATGAGGCGCGCATGGCCGACGCCGGTGACCGCGCCGAGGCGTAGCACCATCTCCTGATTGACGTAGAGCACGGGTACGAGCAGCAGCATGGTCCACAGCAGCGTCGTGCCGTAGTTCTGACCTGCCTGGGTATAGGTGCCGAAGGCGCCGGCATCGTTGTCGCCGACCATCACGATGAGCCCCGGACCGAGGATCGCGAGCAGCGTGCGCACGCGCGCCCACCAGTTGGTGCGTGGCGCGACGTCATGATGCGCGATCGTGCCGAGCGCGCCCTTGATGTCGCCGACGTGCGCCGAATCGAGCACGGCGCTGCGGGCGGAGGAAAGGTTGGTGGGCGTGGACATGACGTTCTTCCCTGGTTGTGTTTATAGACGGCGACATGCGTGCTCCGGCATACGCAAGGACATGGGCAGCGTGCGAGTCGAGTGCTGGCTGAGCCGCTTGCGTATGACGGAAGAATCGCGAAACGCTACGAAAGATGAAGAACGCGTGCTTTCAGACGGCGCCAGAATGGCACGAAAGCATGTGTTTCGCGGACGTGCAGCATGAGCAGGCTGTCGTAATGGACGCGCGACTCCTGTACGTGCGGGAGCCGCGAGAGAAGGAGGCCGAATTGCATGATATTTCTCCGTGCGTTGCATGCAACGCGCTGGGCGGAAAGCCAGCAGACACGGAGGCCGCGCGTATCGACGCGGCGGTGGCGGTCTACTCGCTTTCCTCAGTTAAAAGAAGCGGTAAGCGGCATAAGGGATAACTGTCACTGTCTGTCATGGCGGCTCCTTGCTGGCTGGTTTCTCTCTGCCATCGCGGCGCGCATTCGGGACGCGCGCCCGCGACAGGCGTGTTTATTCTCGCGTCCGTGCGCGTTCCGTCGAACTGACGAAACGCGTGCGAACACGCACGCGAGCCTGATGCTCGCGATACAAAGCCGCGTCAGCGTATGGACGCGATCAGACGCGTCGATCCGTATGGCGCGGATATAACATTAACCAGGGTGCACGGGGAGTTGCTGCGACGCGCACCGTCTGCCTGCTGGCAAGACGGCGGCTAGGAAAGGAAGCGCGGACGTCCTGCCGTTCAGGCAGCGAATCTGTTCGAAAGTCGACTACTGCAGGTGTCCAAGGCACGAGCCTCACTAGTGAATATTCTTGAATTCTAGGGGGCGTATTTGGGCAAGGTCAATCGGTTTCTTAAGCAGAGCAGAAAAAAGTGTGCTGCGAGCAACGCAGTGCTTTCGGATTGAAAGACCGGATGAGAACCGGAGGATTTCAGCGAAGCGGATCGTGCCCGCGTTGACCGGTGCGAAGGAAGGCGGCTGCGCGATTGACGCGGAAGGGACAAAGCAGAGGGAGTCAGGCAGAGGAAGTAAAGCGGAGACATTCGGCGCTCACGAAGGCGGCATCGGTTTCATCCGACCGATGCCGTCTCGTTCGACTCAATGACCCGAGCCGCGCCTCGTTCGCACGGTCAGTCGGTTCGACACCGCTCTCACGCCTTGAACCGATCTTGCGGCGCTACCGGCCCGTTCGATCTGCGAGCGCTGCGGCACCGAGCCGGTCAATGTCACGAAGGCATGACGCGACTCGACGTGAATGCTCGCTGAATTCAATCCCGGTGTGCGCGTGAAGGCGCGGCGAACGTCGCGGACCAACTGGGTATCCGATCTGTTTCGACGTGGAGCTGGAGCCGCCACCCCCGGCCGGCTTTGCATCGGCATGTTTTGCGCCGACATGTCGCCCGGTGTGCCGCCGGGCGTTTGCGCGTTCGCATAGGTCACGCAAGTCGCGAAGGCCATCGCGAACATCGCGCCGAGTATTCTGCTCGCACCGTTTGTTTTCATTCTTCCTCCTTTGCCGGTTTGTCAGGAACTGCTGTTCGAGCCGCATGCTGTCAATGGGGAAGAGGCGGCGCCACGCGCTGCCGCCTCGAGACGAGTGTTCGACCGTCTCGTCCGATTATATGCCGCGACGACTGTGCGAATAAGGCATCGACGGGGGGGTTATGCGGCCGTGCCGGTTGCCCTGCTCGCGGCGCGATCCGCGCTGCATGACCGACAGGTGAGAAGATTCGGGAGCTGGCGCGGTGAGAATCGGCGCACCTGTACGCGCACTGCAAATCTGAAGGTGAGGGTTTTCGGGGAACGTCCGCGCATGGTTCCCGGCCAGCGCTCGAACCCGCCGAATACACGAATAAACCGCACGGCAAGATGATTCCGGCAGCACACGTATCGCGGCTGTCACGCTCAAAGGTGAGGATATTCAGGAGCCGAGTGATACGAAGCGGCTATGCATGCCTTGCAAATGCGTAATCCGCTCGGGAAAAACAGCCTGTGCTAAGGCGCGTGCGTCACGTAACCCGTTGAATGTCCAGGCGATATTGCCTCGGCCTTTATCAAAGGTGAGGGTTTTCGGGAATGGCGTATGCCGTGCGTGGCGCACTGGCCGTGAGCCTGCATTTATCCCGCTACGGCCCTCAAGGTGAGCGTTTTCGGGAGCAACGGCGGGGACTATTTGCGTCGATCCGCTGCTGCTCCGTGCTAAAGGTGAGAATTTTCGGGAGCGTCGATGCTGCCGATTGCTGCCCGTTACTGCCGAGTGCGGCCATGGCAACCGCTGCACCGACTACGCCTGCTTCACGATCTCGCGAATATCCGCGACCGGCGTTTGACCGAATGCATCGCTGAGCGCGTAGTCGATCAACTGCGTCGCGCATTGCTCGGGCGTCGACAGTTGGCCGTTGCGTTTAAGGTCTTCGAAACGCGCGCGCATCGGGAACTGTTCTTCGCCGCTGCCGCGAATCTGCGCCTGCATGTCCGTATCGATCACGCCCGGCGCGAGACTGCAGATGCGCAGCGCGCGATTCGCGTCGAGTGCAACGGCGCGCGCGTGATGATCGAGCGCGGCCTTCGTCGCGCAGTAGATGCTCCAGCCCGGATACGCATTGCGCGCCGCGCCGCTCGAAATATGCACGATGCGCCGGTCGCTCGCCTCGACGGCCGCGGCGGCGAGCGCGCTCGCGAGCATCAGCGGCGTGGCGATGTTGAGGTTCACCGCGTCCGCAATGCTGGCCGGGTCCTGTCCTTCGATCGGACCGATCGGCTGCACCATGCCCGCGTTATTGATGAGCAGCACCGTTTGCGCGCCGCTCGCGAAGCGGCGCAATGCGTCGGTGGCGAGCCATTGCGCGACGCGCGCGGGGTCGGCCAGCGGCAGTTCGATCTCTTCGAGCTGCGCGGCGAATCGCGCTTTCAGCGCGGCGTGCCGCGAGCGCGACAGACCCAGCACCGCGACGCCGCGCGCGAGCAGTTGTTCGGCGAGCGCCGCGCCGAGGCCGCGCGTATGGCCGGTGACGATCGCGCGAATCGGAGAAGAGGAAGTCATGTCGTTCCTTGTGATCGTTGGCTTGCAGAGTCGCCGATTTTCTCACGTCGCCTTCACGACGAACGGAAACGCTCGCGATACTGCATCGGGGTTACGCCAAGCCGCTTCGCAAACACGATGCGCATGCGGTCGGCGGTGCCGAAGCCGCAATCGTAGGCGATCGCCTTGAGTGCCGCGCCGCTGCTTTCGAGCAGTTTGCGCGCGGCATCGACGCGCGCGCGTTCGACGAATTCATGCGGCGTCACGCCGGTTTCCTGCACGAACACGCGCGCGAAGTTGCGCGCGCTCATGCCGGCGACGTCGGCGAGCTGCCTGACCGTAAAGCTCTCGCGGATGCGCGCCATCACGTGCGCCTGGACTTTCGCGGCGGGCGAGGTGTCGTCGGCGGGCGCGGTCAGGTAGGGGCTGAATTGCGACTGGCCGCCCTGGCGCTGCGCGAATACGACGAGCCGCTTGGCGACCGCGAGCGCCGTGTGCGGACCGTGATCCTCGGCCACCAGCGCGAGCGACAGGTCGATGCCGGCCGTCACGCCCGCCGACGTCACGAGCGGTCCGTCGCGCAGATAGATGCGATCGAAGTCGACATGCGCGCGCGGAAACCGCGCGGCCAGTTGCGCCGCATGCTGCCAGTGCGTCGTGACGTTGCGCGCGTCGAGCAGCCCGGCGTGACCGAGCGCGAAGGCACCGGTGCAGATCGAGCCGTAGTGCCCGCAGCGTGTCGCGACGTTCGCGAGCCAGTCGAGCAGCCGCGCGTCGGCCACGTCGTTGTCGGGCAGCGCGGGACCGCCCGCGACCAGCGCGAGATCGAACGGCTCGCGCGCCTCATCGAACGTTGCATCGGCGCTCAGCGTCATGCCGTTCGACGCGCGCAGCGGCGCGGCATCGGCGGCCAGCAGCTTCACTTCGTAGTGCTCGCGTGGCGCGATGAAGCGGTTCGCTTCGGAAAACACGTCGACGGGGCCGGCGACGTCGAGCGCCTGCACGCCGGGGAAGATCGCGATCGCGACGGTGGGCATCGAAAGACTTCCTGGGTGGATGAGCGGAATCCGCGCGCGGCGGCAGGCCAGCATAGCAAACGCGCCTTGACGCTGCACCGCGCGCCGCGTTGATTCCCATTCCTGCCGTCCGTCGGCGATCGGCGCGAGGTTGCACGACATGGAGCTCGTCTTGCCCTGTGGTCGCGAGCACGAGCGCTTCGAAGCGGACGGCGCAAACGCGGCAGTGCGATAAAGTTCGATAGACTGTACGGCGTCATCTTCGAGCGGGACGAATCGCATTCCCCGCGCCGCGCCATGGTCATCAAAAACCTTCTCCGCAAGCTCGATCTCACCACGCTTCAGCTGTTCCTTGCCGTCTTCGAGGAAGGCACGCTCACGCGAGCCGCCGAGCGCGAGGCGATTGCCGTGTCGGCCGCGAGCAAGCGTCTGCTCGAACTCGAACAGGCGGTCGGCGCGACGCTGTTTCAGCGCAACGCGCGCGGCATGACGTTGACGCCGGCCGGCGAAACGCTGCTGCATCACGCGCGCCGCGTGATGCGCGACATCGAGAACATCGGCATCGAACTGGCCGGCCATGCGAGCGGCGTGCGCGGCTACGTGCGGATGATGGCGAACCTGTCGGCGATCGTCGAATTTCTGCCCGAGGATCTGCGCGCGTTCCAGTTGCAGCACGAGCGCGTCAAGCTCGATCTCGAGGAGCGGCCGAGCGGCGGCGTCGTCAAGGCCGTCGACGACAGCCTCGCCGATCTCGGCATCTGTTCCGGCGACGCCGACACGCGCGAGCTGCACGTCGAGCACTACCGGCGCGATTCGCTCGTGATCGTGATGCGCGACGATCATTCGCTCGCCTCGCGCGCGAGCATCGGCTTCGCCGAAACGCTCGACGGCGATCACGTCGGTCTGCATTCCGCGAGTTCGATCAACGCGCGCACGCACCTCGCCGCGCACCAGGCCGGCAAGCCGCTGCGGCTACGCATCCACGTGCCGGGTTTCGACGCGGTGTGCCGGATGGTGCAGGCCGGCATGGGCGTCGGCGTGCTGCCGCGCAAGGTGTGTCAGCTGATGGGCCGGCCGCTCGGCCTCGTCGGCGTGCCGCTTGAAGACGACTGGGCCGAGCGCAGCCTCGTGATCGTGGCGCGCGACCTCGAGGCGCTTTCGCCGGTGGGCCGGCTGCTGTTCGATCATCTGCGCACAGTCGAGGCGTTGGAAGAGGCGGGCGATTCCGCGACCGCCGGCGCATCGGGCGCATCCGCGACGCCTGCCGCCACCGTCACCACCCCGCCCGCCAAACACCGCCGCTGAGCGTTCGTCGTTCGCGAACGGTCCTTGGCGAATTGCGGTTGGACCCACCGCCGCACCGCTTCTAAGCTGTCTCCCAACACCAAACCAACTCCGGAGACTGCACCATGGCTGGACCCCTTCAGGGTATTCGCGTCGTCGAGATCGGAACGCTCATTGCCGCGCCGTTTGCCGCGCGCCTCATGGCCGAGTTCGGCGCCGAAGTCATCAAGATCGAAGCGCCCCAAACCGGCGATCCCCTTCGCAAATGGCGCAAGCTCCATGAAGGCACCTCGCTCTGGTGGTATCTGCAGTCGCGCAACAAGAAATCCGTCTGCGTGAATCTGAAATCGGCCGATGGCATCGAGGTCGTCAAGCGCCTCGCCGCCGATGCCGACGTCGTAATCGAAAACCTGCGCCCCGGCGCGCTCGAAAAGCTCGGCCTCGGCTGGGACGTGCTGCACGCGCTCAATCCGAAACTGACGATGGTGCGCATCTCCGGCTACGGCCAGTCCGGCCCGTATCGCGACCGGCCGGGCTTCGGCGCGATCGGCGAGGCGATGGGCGGCATCCGCTACACGACCGGCGAAGTGGACGGCGCGCCGGCGCGCGTCGGCGTGAGTCTCGGCGACTCGCTCGCGTCGCTGCACGGCGTGATCGGCGCGCTGATGTCGCTGCTGCGCGTGAAGACGGGACAGGGCGAAGGCCAGGTGGTCGACGTGTCGCTCGTCGAGAGCGTGTTCAATCTGATGGAAAGCCTCGTGCCCGAATACGACCTGCTCGGCCACGTGCGCGAGCGCAGCGGCGGCGCGCTGCCGGGCATCGCGCCGTCGAACACGTATCGCACGCAAGACGACGGCTATGTCGTGATCGCGGGCAACAGCGATCCGATCTTCAAGCGCCTCATGCATCTGATCGGCCGCGCCGATCTCGCCGACGATCCCGCGCTCGCCTACAACGACGGCCGCGCGAAGCAGGCCGCGATGCTCGATCAGGCGATTACCGCATGGACCTCGCAGCACACGACCGAAGACGTGCTGGCCGCGCTCGAACGTGCCGAAGTGCCGTCGGGGCGCATCTATTCGGTGGCCGACATCGTGGCCGATCCGCACTACCAGGCGCGCGAGATGCTGCTGCAGGCGCAATTGCCGGGCGGCGCGTCGGTAAAGATGCCGGGCATCGTGCCGAAGCTCTCGGACACTCCGGGCGAAGTGCGCTGGCAAGGTCCCGCGCTCGGCGAGCATACCGGCAGCGTGCTGAGCGACCTCGGCTTTGAAAACGACGACATCGAGCGGCTGCGCCGCGAAGGAGCCGTGCAATGAGCGCCGCCATCTACTCCACCGCCGACACTGCCTCGCTCGACAAACTGATCGTGCAGGAAGTCGCGCCGCGCGACGGTCTGCAGATCGAGCCCACCTGGGTCGACACGCCGGACAAGATCGCGCTGATCAATGCGCTGTCCACATGCGGCTTCACGCGCATTGAGGGAGGCTCGTTCGTCTCGCCGAAAGCGATTCCGGCGCTGCGCGACGGCGAGGCCGTATTCCAGCAGATCGAGCGACAGCCCGGCGTGATCTACGTCGCGCTGATTCCGAACCTGAAGGGCGCCGAGCGCGCGCTGTCCGCGCGCGCCGACGAGCTGAACCTCGTCATGTCGGCGAGTCAGACCCACAACCGCGCGAACATGCGCATGAGCTGCGAGTCGTCGCTCGCCGCGTTCGGCGACATCGTGCGCCACGTCAAGGGCTTGGGCGTGCTGCTCAACGCGACGGTGGCGACCGCGTTCGGCTGTCCGTTCGAAGGCCGCATCGACGAAGACCGCGTGGTCGGCATCGTCGATACGTATCGCGAGATGGGCATCGAAGGCATCACGCTCGCCGACACGACCGGCATGGCGAATCCGCGCCAGGTCGCGCGGCTCGTCGCGCGCGTGCTCGAACGCGTGCCGGCCTCGGCGCTCACGCTGCATTTTCACAACACGCGCGGCTTGGGCCTCACCAACGTGCTGGCCGCCTACGAAGCCGGCGCGCGCCGTTTCGACGCCGCGCTCGGCGGCCTCGGCGGCTGTCCGTTCGCGCCGGGCGCGTCCGGCAACATCTGCACGGAAGACCTCGTCAACCTGTGCGACGAAGTGGGGATTCCGACCGGGATCGATCTGGAGAAGCTGCTGGTGCTGTCGCGCGGCTTGCCGGCGCTGCTCGGCCACGACGTGCCGGGGCAACTCGCCAAGGCGGGCCGCAATTGCGACCTGCATCCGGTGCCCGAATACGTGCGGCAGATCTGACCGGCCACACGGCAACCATCATCGACCATCAACCATCAAGCGACCGGACGGCGGCGCCGAATCCGGCATTGGAGACAAGCATGAGTGACCTGGGCGTAGCGGCGGACAGTAGCCGCACAGGCAGCGACGATCTCGCGGCCATCATCCGTAAAGTCGCGTGGCGGCTGATGCCGCTCATCATGATCTGCTACCTGTTCGCGTTCTTCGACCGCATCAACATCAGCTTCGCGAAGTTCCAGTTGCAGAGCGATCTCGGTCTGTCCGACACCGCATACGGCCTCGGCGCGAGTCTGTTCGTGATCGGCTATGTGTTGTTCGAAGTCCCGAGCAACCTGTTCCTCTACAAGGTCGGCGCGCGGCGCTGGATCGCGCGGATCATGATTTCGTGGGGTCTCGCGACCGCCGCGATGGTGTTCGTCAACAACGAATGGCAGTTCTACGGATTGCGCTTCGTGATCGGCGCGATGGAAGCGGGCTTCGCGCCCGGCGTGCTGTACTACCTGACGCTGTGGTTTCCGACCGCCTATCGCGGCCGCATCACGTCGATGCTGTTTCTCGCCTCGGCGTTTTCGGGGCTCGTCGGCGCGCCGCTCGCGGGGCTCGTGATCGGCCATCTGGACGGCGCGCTCGGCATGCCGGGCTGGCACTGGCTGTTCCTGCTCGGCGGCATGCCGTGCATCGTGCTCGGCGTGCTGGTGCTGCTGCTGCTGAAGGATCGCATCGAGGACGCGGGCTGGCTGTCGGCCACGGAAAAGACCGTGCTCTCCGCGCAGATCGCGCAGCAGAGCCGTCATCCGGCAAGCGGCCATTCGCTGATGGGCGCGCTCAAAACGCCGGGCTTTCTGACGCTCGGGCTCGTGTACTTCCTGATCCAGATCGCCTCGTACGGATTGAATTTCTGGGCGCCGCACCTGATTCACGTGGCGGGCACGAAGAACCCGACCGTGGTCGGCCTGCTGACGGCGGTGCCGTATGTGTGCGGTGCGATCTGCATGGTCGTGGTGGGGCGTCTGTCCGATGCGAGCGGCGAGCGGCGCAAGTTCGTGTTCGGGCTGCTGCTGATGTCGGCAATCGGCTTCTTTGCGGCGGGCTACTTCGACAAGCAGACCGCGTTGCTGGTCGTCGCGCTCGCGGTGATGGGCGCGGGCGTGGTGGCGTCGATCCCGGCGTTCTGGGCGCTGCCGCCGAAGCTGCTCGCGGGAGCCGGCGCCGCCGGCGGGATCGCGCTGATCAACACGCTCGGCCAGTTGGGCGGGATCGTGAGCCCGGTGATGGTCGGCCGCGTGAAGGATCTGACCGGCAGCACGACGCCGGCCTTGTACGTGATCGGTGTGCTGAGCGTCGTGTGCGCGCTGATCGTGCAGTATGGCCTGCCGGAGTCGCTGCGGCGCCGGGAAACCGAAACCGCGCAGGGATGATGGCGCGGACGGGACGGTGGGCTGCGTCGGACGATGCGCCCCGGCCCGCCGCCCCGTTGCCTGCTGCCGAACCTGAGAGAGATACGCCTGCTGCGTCAATCACTTGGCAGGACTATGCGCAGGTTGTCCACAAGCTTGTTCCCAAAATATGTGGACAACTCCATGTCGAGGACGATGGGCGTTGTATGGTGTCCCTGGCAAAGCGGTCGGGCCGTGCGGTTTGCCGGGCGGCGGCGCAGGCTGCCTACGCGTGAACCGCAAGCGGATAATGCCGCTGCGTCAATGACTTGGATGGCCTATGAGAAGGTTGTCCACAGCCTTGCCAACATTTTACGTGGACAAGTTTCCACATCGGCTTTAGCTCAGCGATCCTCAATATCGGGTATGGGCTTCGCGTTTCCCACCTCAATTCCCGCCGCCGCCCGGGCTCATCCTTCAATTACCCGCCCATCACCTGCCGATACACGCTCGGCGTCACCCCCGCGCTCTCGCGGAAGCGATGGCTGAAGTGGCTCGCGTTCGCATAGCCGCACTGCTCGGCGATTCGCGCGAGCGGCAGCGCGGTCGTGTGCAATAGCGTGCGCGCGCGTTCGAGCCGCTGCTGCGCGATCCACGCGGCGGGCGGCAGACCGAACGACTCGCGGAACATGCGCGCCAGGTGGAATTCCGAGAGCGCTGCGACTTCCGATAGCTCGCCGAGCGTAAGCGGCTGCGCCAGATGGCTGTCGATATAGTCGCGCAGCCGCCGGCGCGTCGCGACCGACAGCCCGCCCTTCGGCGAGACGCCGGTGCGCCGCACGCCTTGTCCGCGCAACAGCAGGCTCAGCGCCTCATGCGCGGCTTCGTTGGTGCGCAGCAGGCCGTCGGGGCTTGACCAGTCCTCGTTGACGAGCGACTGGCACAGCGTCGAGAGATGCGGGTCCTCGAAATAGGTGCGATCGGCGAGCGTCAGTTCGCGCGGCTCGCGGTCGAGTTCCTGCACCGCGCGCCGCGTGAAGTGCTCGGGCAGGAAGTACAGGTGCATGAAATGCATGTGGCCGCGCACCCACCAGCGCGATTCGTGATCGCCGGGCAGCGCGCACAGCCGCGACGGCGCGCCGTAGTGGCCCGGCATTTTCTGGCGCTCGGTGCGGTAGCCGCCGTCGAGATAGCACGACAGCGTGTGATGGCCCGGCCGCTCGTAGACGGTTTCGGCCTCTTTTGTGTTGCGTGTCCAGAGCGCGATCGCGAGTCCGTCGCCGAGCCATGCGAAGCGGTCCAGATTCGCGTTGGCGCTGGCGAGCGTATGACAGACCGACTGCAGACCGAACGGCGTGCCGGCAGCGGAGATCTCGGGGATGGACGGGCTGGCGTTCACGGCGGCGAGCGGACGATGGGCGGCGAGTAGTGGATGGCTGAGCGGCCAGTATACGGCGAGCCTCGCGAGGCCGCCCAGCGCCGCGAAAATGTGCGCAATCCTAGACAAGTCCGGATGGCGGCGCGGCGGCATAGTCGGGTTTCCGTCATCGCGGCTTACCGTGGCTTGCCGCGTGCCATGGCCGACCACGGATTGCCGACCCGGGCTCCATCATGAATCTGCTGCTCTATGTTTCGACCGTGCTGATCTGGGGCACCACCTGGATCGCGATCAAATGGCAACTCGGCGAGGTGCCGCCGCCCGTGTCGATTGCGTGGCGCTTCTGGATCGCGGCGCTGCTGCTGTTCGCGCTGCTGCGCGTCATGCGCCGGCCGATCTGGCCGCCGCGCGCCGCGTGGCGCTATCTCGTCGCGCAGGGCCTCGCGCTGTTCTGCCTCAATTTCCTGTGCTTCTACTATGCCGAGCAGATCGTGCCGAGCGGTCTTGTCGCAGTCGTGTTTTCCACCGCGCCGCTGCTGAACTCGATCAACGGCCGGCTGTTCATGGGCCGTCCGCTGCAGCCGACGGCGATCGCGGGCGCGCTGCTCGGGCTCGTCGGCATCGTCTGTCTGTTCGTGCAGCAGATGGCCGGGCACCTCGGCGACCACACCGCGTGGCTCGGGCTCGGCGTCGCCTTGCTCGGCACGCTGTGCTTCTCGGCCGGCAACCTGTTGTCGAGCCGCATGCAATCGATGGGCCTGCATCCGTTCGCGACCAATAGCTGGGCGATGCTGATCGGCGCCGGCATCCTGACGATCGGCAGCGTATTCGCCGGCTACTCGTTCGCGCCCGATCTGTCGCCGCGCTATCTCGGCGCGCTCGCCTACCTCGCGGTGTTCGGCTCGGTGATCGGCTTCACGGCCTACCTGATGCTGGTCGGCCGCATGGGACCGGAGCGCGCCGCGTACTGCACGGTGCTGTTTCCGATTGTCGCGCTGGCGGCGTCGACGATTTTCGAGGGCTATCGCTGGTCCGCGCTCGCCGTGGTCGGACTGCTGCTCGTGGTGGCCGGCAACCTCGTCGCATTCGATCTGACGCGGCGCATTTTCGTGCGGCGTACGGTGACGGGGTCGTGAGCGGGGGGCTTCACCGTCACCGCTTAAGGTGAGGATGTTCGGGAACGGAAAAAGTCTCTGCATCGACACCAGGTGAGTGTTTCCGGGAGCCGGTTTTACCGGCTCCGATAACGGACGAATGCCGGGGACACGAATGGACGGCGGCGCACGATCGGTATATAACAACGTGACAGGTTCGTTCACCGATGCATCAACAGGAGCGATGTTTCATCATGACGCAAGACGTTTCTCCCAAGCCGCCTTCCGACGATCGTCCCGGGATGGAGCAGCTCGACGCGGCGCTCAGCCATGTCGATCAACAGGTATCGTCGGGCAACATCGCGTCGGGTGCGGCGAAGGGCATTGTGTATAGCCTGATCGAAACGCTCGGCGCGCTGGTCGGCGATCCCGATCTGCCGGAGCATGCTCGCTCGGGTTACGAAGGACTGCTGGAAGCCGCGCGCGAGTTGCGCGCGAAGCTCGAGCACTAAGGCGGATTGCCGGATGGGCCGTTGATGAGGCCTTGAAGCGGGCCTTTGAAGCGGATCGTTGAAGCGTCCATCTGCCTTGGCGCCTCACGAGCGCTGTCCACGATAAAAAAGCGCACGGTGTCATTCACCGTGCGCTTTTTTTCATGTCTGCTCAGCGGCCTGACCGCCGGGTAGCCTGACCCGTTACCCGAGGCGGGCGGCCGCCAGCACTTCGCGCTTGGTTTCGAGAATGTGCTGTTCGAGCAGCGTCACGACCTCGTCGACGGCGCGCCGCTTGCACGCGTCGAGAATGCGGTAGTGG
This sequence comes from Paraburkholderia sp. Cy-641, assembly GCF_011752945.1. Lineage (NCBI taxonomy): Bacteria > Pseudomonadati > Pseudomonadota > Betaproteobacteria > Burkholderiales > Burkholderiaceae > Paraburkholderia > Paraburkholderia sp. Cy-641. Next base: position 64,791 of record NZ_VWWM01000030.1, on the reverse strand, counting down.
TCGTGCTGCACGTCGTCCTTTTGCGTATCCAGCGACATCCGCAGATGCGGATAGCGATTCGTCGTGCTCAGGCAATACTCCTCGATCATCTTCTTGAGCCGCTCGTTATTCGACGGCGCGCACAGCGCCAGATGGAATTGCCGGTTGCACTCCGCCCATTCGGCCGGGGTCGTGGCGATGTCGTACGAGGCGAGGATGCGCTTCATCAGCTCGATGTCGGCGGACACCATGTTGGGCACCGCGAGCTTCGCCGCATAACTTTCGAGCGCGGCGCGAATGTCGAGCAGCTCGCAAATCTCGCTCGTCGACATCGCGATCACCACCGCGCCGCGATTCAGCTGATAACTGACCAACCCTTCCGCTTCGAGTTGCCGCAACGCTTCCCGCACCGGAATCCGGCTCGCGCCGAAGCGCTCCGCCAGATTTTCCTGGCGCAGTTGCGTACCGGGCGGCAACTGTCCCCGCAGGATTTCATCGCGCAGTTGATCCCGGATGGACTGCGGCAGCGATCGTTGCTCTGCCTTGGCCTGCACTGTCGTCATGGGTAAAAGCCGGTCGTGCGCCGACCGACGAAAAAAGTTGTCGTCAAAATTGTGGGTTGCTATGATTGTATCCAATCGGCGCATCTATGGATAAATATCACCAAGATGTGAATCCAATATGTCGTCACTACAAAGCTTGGAAAACCATGCCCGACGCACCCGGAGACAAGCAACCCATCTTAGCGTATTCACCCGGCTCGTCGGGGCGCGCGGGCCTTGTCCGCGTGCTCGCCGAGCACGACGCCTTCCTCTGTGAGCCGGAAAAACCGGCGACGTCCGCGGCGCTATTCACGCCGCCGCGTTTCAGATGAGCCCAAAGCAGTGCCCAACGGCTGACGGGCGCCGCGCGGATTACGCGCGGTGAGCCTTCTCGTGCCATTTCATAACGAAGACATAACGAAGACGAAGAGGAGCATCAGATGAGCATTAGCATGAAACACATCGCATCCGGCGTGGCCGCCAGCGTGCTCTGTTTGACCGGAGCGAGCGCGTTTGCGCAGCAGGCGCAGGACGTGAAGATCGGTTTCGCCGCGCCGTTGACCGGCGGGCAGGCGCACTACGGCGAGGATTTCCGCAGCGGCGTGACGCTGGCGCTCGAAGACTTCAATGCCACCAAGCCGGTGATCGGCGGCAAGCCGGTGCACTTCGTGCTCGATGCGGCCGACGACCAGGCCGACCCGCGCACCGGCACGACCGTCGCACAAAAGCTCGTGGACGACGGCGTTGCCGCCGTGATCGGCCACTTCAATTCCGGCACCAGCATTCCGGCGGCGCCGATCTACGCGAAGGCCGGCATTCCGGAACTCGCGACCGCCACCGCGCCGGCTTACACCGCGCAAGGGCTGCCGACCACCTTCCGCCTCGTCACGTCCGATGCGCAGCAAGGCGGCGTGCTCGGCAAATACGCGGTGGAAGACCTGAAGTTCAAGCGTTTCGCGATCGTCGACGATCGTACCGCGTACGGCCAGGGCGTGGCGGAAGAATTCGCCAAGGCGGTCAAGGCGGCGGGCGGCACCATCGTCGCGCAGGAGTTTACCAACGACAAAGCCGTCGATTTTCGCGCCATCCTGACCCACATCAAGCAGGCGGACGCGGACGCGATTTTCTACGGCGGCGCGGACACGCAAGCCGCGCCGCTCCTCAAGCAGATGCGTTCGCTGGCGATCAGGAGCACGCTGATCGGCCCAGACATGATTCACTCCGATGAACTGCTCAAGATTGCCGGTCCTGCGGCTGAAGGCGTGCTGGCGTCGTCGGGCGGCAGTCCGCTGGACCAGATGCCGGGCGGCAAGTCGTACGTCGACCGCTACAAGAAACGCTTCGGCACCGAGGTCCAGCTGTATTCGCCGTACGCGTACGACGGCACGATGGCCGTGCTCAACGCGATGAAGAAGGCCGACTCGGTCGATCCGCACAAGTATCTGCCGGTGCTGAAGGCAACGCAGATGAAGGGCGTGACGACCAACGAACTCGCCTATGACGATCACGGCGATCTGAAGTACGGCGGCGTGACCGTCTACAAGGTGAACAACGGCGCATGGGCGGCGCTGCAAACGGTCGGCACGAAATAACCGCTGCGGAACGATCCGTTAATCGTGTCGCTGGCGCTGTATCGCGGCGTTGGCGGTAACGAGGCGGTCGAATCCGGCGGTGAGACTTGGGCGGTGAAAATCGCGGCGCAAGGAAGCTTAAGGTTTCCTGAGGATCGTCCACCGGTTCGCGACCCGTGCCGCATGGCCCCGCATGCGGCGCGGCGTCGACTCCAGACCCCAGCGCGCGAAGCGCGTGCGATAAATCTCACGCGCCCAACGCCACCGCTTCCTCGCCGACCGCCGCCAGCAGTTGATGAATCTGCGCGACCACCGCCGCGCCTTCCCCCACCGCCGCCGCCACCCGTTTCGTCGACCCCGCGCGCGCGTCGCCGATCGCGTACACGCCCTTGACCGTGGTGGCGAGATCGCAGGCGGCGGCCGAGCCATCCGTGCCGACGCCGGTCAGCACGAAGCCCTTTTCGTCGAGCTGCACGCCGCAGGTGCGCAGCCATTCGGTGTTCGGGTCCGCGCCCGTGAAGAGGAACAGATGCCGCGTGTCGAGGCGGCTCACGCCATCGGGTAGCGGCCTTTTCAGCGCGACCGACACGAGTCCGTCCTCATCGCCGTCGAGCCGGCCGATTTCCGAATTCGGATGCACGAACACGTTCGGCAGCGAGCGGATACGGTCGATCAGGTAGCGCGACATCGTCGCCTCGAAACCGCTGCGGCGAATCAGCACGTGGACCTTGGCCGCGTGCGTCGCCAGATAGACGATCGCCTGGCCGGCCGAATTGCCGCCGCCCACGAGCACGACTTCCTGGCGCTTGCAGAGCTTCGCCTCGACCGGCGAGGCCCAGTAATAAACGCCGCGTCCGTCGAAGCGTTCGAGCCCTTCGAGCGCGGGCCGCCGGTACACCGCGCCGCTCGCGATCACGATCGCCCGCGCGCTGATATGGCCGCCGCACTTCAGTTCGAGCCGGTACGGCGACTGGCCGCACTGGAGTGCCTTCACGTTGACCGGAATCGCGACGTGCGCGCCGAACTTCTGCGCCTGCACGAAGGCGCGGCCCGCGAGCGCCTGGCCCGAGATGCCGGTCGGAAAGCCGAGGTAGTTTTCGATCCGTGAGCTGGCGCCCGCCTGGCCGCCCGGCGCGCGGCTGTCGAGCACGATCACCGAAAGCCCTTCGGAAGCCGCGTACACCGCGGCGGCGAGGCCCGCCGGCCCGGCGCCGACGATTGCCACGTCGTACACGTGCGAGTCGTCGAGATCGGGCAGGAGACCGAGGCAGGTCGCGAGTTCCGGCATGCTCGGATGACGCAGCACCGAGCCGTCCGGGCAGATCACGAGCGGCAGGTCCTCGCGCTGCGCGGCGAATTGCCCGATCAGACGCAACGCGTCTTCGTCGCGCTCGTCGATCACCGAATGCGGATGGCCGTTGCGCGACAGGAAGCCTTGCAGCATCACGAGCCGCGCGTCGTTGCTGTTGCCGATCAGGATCGGCCCGCCCGCGCCTTTTTCGATCAGCGAGACGCGCCGCAGGATCAGCGCACGCATGATGCGCTCGCCGAGTTCCGCCTCGGCGACGAGCAGCGCGCGCAGACGCTCGGGCGGGATCAGCAGCGCCTGCACCGAACCGAGCGCCATGCCGTTGACGAGCGCCGGCTTGCCCGACAGTTGTCCGACTTCGGCCAGAAAATGTCCCACGCCATGCTCGCCGATCACGACCTCGCGGCCGATGCCGTCGCGCTGATACAGCTTCACGCTCCCTTCGAGCAGCACGAACATGCCGGGGCCGGGCTGACCGGTCTCGAACAGCAGTTCGCCGGCCTGCCAGTGACCGGTCTCGCCGAAGCGGCGCAGCCGGTCGATTTCCGCGCAGGTGAGCGCGGGGAACATCTGGTGCATGCGTGTCGACAGCGACGAAAACGGCGCGTCGGCGACGACTCCCTGCTGTCCTCCCACCTCTTGAGTCGAAACGTCCTGAGTCGAAAGCATTGAACCGCTCCTTCGGTGTTCATTGAACGATTGAACGGAAGGCGAAGCGGCGCGCGGGCACGCGCGAGAGCCGCGCGCGCCGTGCTAGACGGCTTTGGGCGCGATGTCCTCGACCGCGACTTCCGTCTTCGGCGCGTCGGGCAACGCATCCACCGGCTCGCCCGAGTCGCGCCACGCTTCCATGCCGCCGCGCAGCGGCAGCACGTCGGAGAAACCGGCCGCGCTCAGTTGCTTCGCCATCCACGCCGCGGAAATCTCGTTCGGGCAGGAACAGTAGATCACCAGCTTCTGGTCGTGCGGATAATTGGCGACGATGTTCTCGAGATGCCGCTCGTCGGCGAATTGCGCGCCGGGAATCACGAACGGATCGAGCTTGCGTTTCTCGTCCGAACGGATGTCGAACACGACCGGCGCGTTGCCGGCCGCGAACAGCTTGCCGAGTTCGTTGACCTCGATGCGTCCCGACTCGAGCGTCGCGAGCAACTGGCGGCGCCGGATCCACCGGTATGCCGCGTACAACAGCAGCAGCGCCACGACGATGAGCGCCGCGGTGCGGCCGAGCCGGCCGGCGACCGCGAACAGCATGTCGATCTGCCGCGAGAACAGCGCACCGATGATGAGCCCGGTGCCCGACCACAGCGCCGCGCCGATGCCGTCGTAGCTGAGGAAGGTGCGGTAGCGCGTGCCCATGGCGCCCGCCATCGGAATCGACACGATCGACAGGCCCGGGACGAACTTCGCGATGGCCAGCACGCGCACGCCCCAGCGGCCGAAGAAGCGCTCGGTTTTCTTCACGCAGGTGTCCCGCGAAAGCGACAGCCGGCAGATCGTTTTCAGCGTATTGCCGCCGTAGATGCGGCCGGCGAGATACCACGCGCTGTCGCCGATCAGGGTGGCGAAGATCGACAGCACGAGAACGGGCATCAGTTGCGTGCCGACGGAGCCGGGGTGCATCGCCGCCATCGCGCCGAACAGCACGAGTGACGGCATGGCCGGCACCGGCAGCCCGAGTGCGGCGGCCAGCACGTTGACGAATACGAGCGCGGGGCCGTATTGCTCGACGAGGTCATGTAGCATCGGTTTACGTCCGTGGCCCTTGCGGGCGCGTCACGGTGAGGAGAGCAAAGGGGAATGCAAGGATTATGGACGCATTTTCGAGGCGTGCAAACGACCCGGACGCGTGCCCGTCATGCACAGGTCGAAACGCGGTCATGGCGCGCCGGGGGCTTGGCGCTCGCGTGCGGAAACGATCGTAAAAACGCGCGCGCGCAGGCATGCGGAAAAGTGTCTTCTATTAGCCGCCGCGGCGGAACAACGATGCGCGGTTTGGCGCTCGCGGACAGGGCAGGCGCGAACAATGCCGCCTACCCGCATCGGCCGCGGGCGCGCGATGCGGGCAACGCATGCGGCGCTCGTGTGCCGCATGCCGGTTTTACTGACGATGATTGTGTTGCTCGCCCGGCAACTCGGCGCCGTGCGCGCGGATCGCGGCAATCAGTTCGGCGGGCGTGATTTCGTAGCGCACTTCGCGATGTATGCCCGGTTTGCGCTCATCGACTTCGATCAGCAGGATGCCTTTGCCGTCTTCGGTCGATTCGAGGCGCAGCGAGCGGAGTTCGCGCGCCGTTGCGTCGTCGTATTCGGTGAGCAGGGCCATTGACCCGGAGGACCCGGTGATGCGCATCGAAGTTGTCCTTCTTCCGTTGTTGATCGAATCATTGTACGGGCAGGCGCGCGTACCGTCTGCCGCGCCTGCCCGCCGTGCATGTCCTTCTCTGTCACGCCCGGGTTGTGCTTGAGTGTGGCGCCGCCTGTATGGTGACCCCGGTGCGTTTCAATCAGTTTAACGCGACTCCCCGCTATGACGACTGCATTTTTCATGCTCCTCGGCGGCGCGCGATGTGTGCGCGGTTGTCATGCGGGTGACGTGCGGGCAAGGTAGATGAGGCAATGCATCGCGGTACGGGTGCAGCGCGCAGGAGAGCTTACGGATCGTCAGGACAGCGTAGCGGCGGCTCCCGTATTGACTCACCGTTGGCTGTTCGTCCTGCGGCTCGCAACGCCTCGTATTTCGTCCACCTGCGCCACGATCAGCAAGACCATGAAAAAATGGCCCGTCCGGATAAGCGGACAGGCCGTTAAACGCCGTTGTTACTCGGGTCAGGCTGCCCTTGCAACGATTGGGCGCTGACACTCCCATCCTCTTGCTTCAGTGGCGGCTTGTCGAGGTGGGAGTAATGCCGATCTATCAGATCAATGCGGCGGGGCCGGTAAAAACGCCCGCGCCCCGTGCGAACCGATGCGGTTGAACTGCAGTTAGGTCGGGGTTAAACCAGGCCCGTTGCGTAATACACGGTGATGACGAAGAACACGGCCAACGTCTTGATGACCGTGACCGCGAAGATGTCGCGATACGACTGGCGATGCGTGAGCCCCGTCACCGCGAGCAGCGTGATGACCGCGCCGTTGTGCGGCAGCGTGTCCATGCCGCCGCTCGCCATCGCGACCACGCGATGCAGCACTTCGAGCGGAATGTGCGCGGCTTCGGCGCCCTTGATGAACACGTCCGACATCGCCGCGAGCGCGATGCTCATGCCGCCCGACGCCGAGCCCGTGATGCCCGCGAGCGTGCTGACCGACACGGCCGCATTGACGAGCGGATTGGGGATGCTCTTCAGCGCATCGCCGACCACGAGGAAGCCCGGCAGCGCCGCGATCACGCCGCCGAAGCCGTATTCCGACGCCGTGTTCAGCGACGCGAGCAGCGCGCCCGCGACCGCCGCCTTGGTGCCGACCGCGAAGCGCTGGCTCACGCGGCCGAACGCGGTCACGACGACCATCACGATGCCGAGCAGCAGCGCGCCCTGCACGGCCCAGATCGCGACCACGGCCTTGACCGTCGTTTCGACCGGCGCATGCAGGCCGGGCAGGATGTCCGGCGTGATCGTGTAGGTCGGGCCGTACCAGGTCGGAATCCAGCGCGTCAGCAGGAAGTTCGCGACGCCGACCACGACGAGCGGCGCAACCGCGAGCAGCGGATGCGGCAGCTGCTTCGACTCGACGCGCTCCGGTTCGTTGACGAGCTCCGTGCCGTAGCCTTCGCCGGTCGCCATCGCGGCGCGGCGGCGCCATTCGAGATACGTCAGGCCGACCGCGATGATGAACAGCGAGCCGATCACGCCGAGCGTCGGCGCGGCCCACGAGGTCGTCTTGAAGAACGTCGTCGGGATGATGTTCTGGATCTGCGGCGTGCCGGGCAGCGAGTCCATCGTGAACGAGAACGCACCGAGCGCGATCGCGCCGGGCATCAGGCGCTTCGGAATATTGCTCTGGCGATACAGTTCGGCCGCGAACGGGTAGACCGCGAACACGACCACGAACAGCGATACGCCGCCGTAGGTGAGCAGTGCGCACACCGCGACGATCACCGCATTCGCGCGCGAGCGGCCGATATAGCGGATCGCGGCTGCGACGATCGCTTCCGAGAAACCCGACAGTTCGATGACCTTGCCGAACACGGCGCCGAGCAGGAACACCGGGAAGTAGAGCTTCACGAAGCCGACCATCTTGTCCATGAAGATGCTCGTGAAGACGGGCGCGACGGCGGCGGGTTCGGTGGCGAGAACGGCGGCGAGCGCGGCGATCGGCGCAAACAGGATGACGCTGTAGCCGCGATACGCGGCGAACATCAGGAACGCCAGCGCGGCGAGGACGATGACAAAGGACATTGAGTCTCCAAAGCTTGGTTGTTCTGCATGTAGGCCGCGCTGACGATACGGCGGGGCGGCGGCGAAAGCGCGTGCTCGTGCCGTGCCCGATGGCGTGAGCCGGACGCTTGTGACGGCATCGCGAGGCAACGCGGCCGATTGTACAGAAACGTCTCCGATTCGGGACGTCATTGTGCTGAAGATAGTCAAAACCTAGGATAAACCTCAATAAAACAGGCTTTGCCGCGTGTCTCTAAATGGAGATAATCGTGTCCACGAAAAGAGACAAAAACAAGCACTACGATACGTGGAGACAGCGACAGCATGATGACCGACTGGGCGGGCTTGCCCGCCACCTACGGCGACGTATTGCGCCGGGCGATGGATTCGCTCTTTCGCACGTTCGAGAATTTCAGCGAAGGCACCTTCATCGTCGACGCGCAAGCGCGCGTCGTCTGGATCAACAAGCGCTACGCGGCGCGCTTCGGCTTCCCGGACCCGCAGCAGGCGATCGGCCGCGATTGCGAAGCGGTGATCCCGAACAGCCTGATGCGCGAGGTCGTGAACACCGGCAAGCCGATCCTGCTCGACATCATGGAGACGGATCGCGAACCGCTCGTCGTTACGCGTCTGCCGCTCAAGGACGACGCCGGCGCGACGATCGGCGCGGTCGGCTTCGCCCTGTTCGACGAATTGAAGGCGCTCACGCCGCTCTTTTCGCAGTACTCGCGGCTGCAGCAGGAACTGATCGCGACGCGCCAGTCGCTCGCGCAGGCGCGTCGCGCGCGCCATACGTTCGGCAGCTTCGTCGGCACGAGCGCGGCGTCGCTCGAAGTGAAGCGCCAGGCGCGGCGCGCGGCGCAACTCGAAGCGCCGGTGCTGCTGTCCGGCGAAACCGGCACCGGCAAGGCACTGCTCGCGCATGCGATCCACGGCGGCTCGGCGCGCGCGCATCGGCCGCTCGTGAGCGTCAACGTCGCGGCGCTTCCGGAGACGCTGCTCGAAGCCGAACTGTTCGGCGCCGCGCCCGGCGCGTATGCGGGCACGGACCGCAAGGGGCGCGTCGGCAAGTTCGAGCTTGCCAACGGCGGCACGCTGTTTCTCGGCGAAATCGGCGATCTGCCGCTGCCGTTGCAGGGCGCGCTGCTGCGTGTGTTGCAGGACAAGGAATTCGAGCCGCCCGGCTCGAACCGGATCGCGCACGCGGACGTGCGGATCATCGCGGCGACCTCGGTGGACTTGCCCGCGCTAGTCGCGGCCGGGCGTTTTCGCGCGGACCTGTTCTACCGGCTCAACGTGCTGACGATCCACGCGCCCGCGCTGCGCGAGCGTCCGTCCGATATCGAAGCGCTTGCGTATGCGATGCTCGAAGACCTCGCGGCGCAGACGCGCGGCGGCGCTCACTTCGAATTGCAGGACGACGCCTTGCGCCTGCTCTGTGCATACGACTGGCCCGGCAACGTGCGCGAGTTGCGCAACACGCTCGAGCGCGCGGTGATGCTGTCCGACAGCGAGCGGATCGACGCGCGCACGCTCGCGCCGTTCCTCGGCGCGGGGCAGGGCGGCGCGTTTGCCGCCGTCTTGCCGAAGGCAGCCGGGCCGGCCCATGCCTCCGGTGCCGCGGACCTCGCGGATATCGCCGCCGCACCGGCCTTATGGAGCGACGCCATGGCCGCCTACGAGAAGCGTTTCCTCAGCGATGCGTTGCGCGCGAACGGCGGCCGTGTGATCGACACCGCGAAGCAGATCGGCATGGGCCGCGCGACGCTGTACAAGAAGATCGCGGCGCACGGCATCGAGGTCTGAGCGGCGCGTTCGCGCGCATGCCGCCGCAAGTGACGCAGTGCGAGTGCCGCGTGGCACAATCGCGTGATCGAACAACAAGACGTGATCGGGGCATCCAATGAAACGCTGTCTTTCTCTCTTCGCGCGCCGTTCGGGCATCATGCTGGCTGCCGGTGCGGTCGTCGCGCTCGGCGGTTGCAGCAGCAGTGCGCCGTTGTTTCTCTCGGATGGCCGCGCGACCACGCTCGTGCAATGTCCGGTCGGCTCCGACTCGTGTTCCCAACAGGCGAGCGCCAGCTGCAGCGGCGCATACGACGTCGTGCGTCAGTCGAGCGAGGGCGGCACGCTCAGCCTGATCTACGCCTGCCGCGCGAAGTAACCGGCACGCCAGTCACGCCAACGCCGCGCCGGTGCAACGCCGGCGCCGCCCGTACAGTCGCTACGGCACCGGCGCTTTCTGCGGATTGCGATCCAGTAAAACATGCGGGCTTTTCAGGCGCTATACATTGACGCTGCGCCAGTTAATCGTTTTTCCACCGCCTCAATCTCTTTATTTAGCATGCTCGTATTATTTCGACGAGCGCATGGCCGTCACAAATCGGTGCGTGTAATACACGTCCGATATCGGGTTGACATACAACATGGCTTTTACGAGCGGCGCTTTACCGGAGGCGCGCCGTGTACCCCCACAATTATTTTCCGCGAGAACATGGATTAAGCGTTAGCGGGTTCACCGTCGAACGTCGTCGGTGCGGAAGGTAACGGAACGCGAAGTTCGACAGCAGTATTCTTTTTAAACCGTTAGCGATTTAACCCCCGGCGGGCAGATTTTGCCGGGTTTTTCTGATGCTAGCAGGCGCTCAGGAAGTATTTTCCGCTCACGGTCGGGCCATGTCAGCGTGCGCTGGCTATCGCACTCATGTTTCGATTTTGCTTCGATATTAATCAATAGAAAACGGGGAAAAGCAATGAATCATCAGCAACTCGAAAAAGACATTGAGCATCTGGAGCAGATAATTTCCCATATTTCCGCAGAAGACCGTATTCCGTTGTCCTATTGGCGCAACCGGATCGAACTGGTTTCCTGCGCGGCTCTGGTGCCGTCGCAGGCCACTCGCGTCAAACGCCTGAATGCGGCGCTTAATGCACTCGAAAAACGGCGGAAAGTTTAATTGCCGGGAACCTGATTCCGGCAATCAAGGAAGTCCATGCATTCTTCGGCCGGGCAATTTTTTCGACCCGGCATGCGCCTATCGCGCTCGCGCGGCTGACTGGTCGAAGCCGCAAAAGCGCTGGCCGGTGCGCCCTCCCGATCGTCGACGATTGAGCGCCTTGAGTGTGCCTCGTGCCCATCGCACTCATCGCGCGGGCGGCACGGCTCGCGCGGTCATTCAAGCCATCCAGGTATACGCCGCATTCACACGGTCGCGCGATTCACTATGCTGTGCTTGATTCCTCTGATAGTGTCCGCACAGCACAGCAGTTCGTCCAATGAGTGGGGAGCACCGGCATGGCCTCTTACAAACAGTTGACCGCACAACTCGAAAAACTCCATAAGGAAGTCGCTGTGGCTCGCGAACGCGAAATCGCGCAGGCCATTGCCGAGATCAGGCAGAAGGTGGCCGAATACGATCTCACCGCCGAGGAACTCGGTTTCACGAGCCCGGCGAAGCCGAAGCGCAAGGCTGCTTCGGCAGGGGTTGCCAAGTACCGCAACCCGAAAACTGGCGAAACGTGGAGCGGTCGCGGGCGTTCGCCCGCCTGGCTGGCCGGCAAGAATCGCGAGCGTTTTCTGATCGACGTTTGAGGCGTTCCGGCGCCGTTGGTCCATGCTCACCGACGCTTATCGAAGGCGTCGATGCTCGCCGTGATTCGCTGCCGCCTTCTTTTCCCGATGTGATCCGCTTTCATCCGCGCCGTTGTCCAGGTCCTGAAAACGCTCACCTTTGAGCCGGGTTCGAATGCGAGTCGCGAGCTTTGTCGATGCGTTCGAGACTCGCGTGCTCGCTTCGGTGAGCCAGGTTTTATTGCGCGACGCACCGCCGGGCGCATACGCCGCCGCTGCGTTCCGGTGGCATACAGCGCTTGCCGAAAACCCGTACCCGCCTTTGCTGGCGGGCGTTTCCAGGCGTTTTCGAGCGGTTCGGCGCGGCGTATCGATAGCGATGCAGAGCGTTGCCGCCGTTTCTCCACGGCTTGCTTTTACGTTCCGTGCGCCGTAGCAGGTGCAGGGATGATCTTCGCGATCCTCACCTTTCGTCGCGTTTCGATTGCCATTGGCGAGAGTCCCGAAAACGCTCACCTTTCCCGCGCGAATGCGCACGCCGGCGTCCATGCCCGAGCATCGGGCGGCCCATGCCCCGCCCATCGCGCCGTTTCCACCGACCCCCTTTCCCCCGGCCGCCGCGCCGGACGTGTATCATTCGCACCTTGCGCGGCGATTCCCGCATTGTCGAACGCTGAGCCATGACCCGTTCGCCCGTCGTTTTCGACGCGGCACGAGCCGGTCGATCCCGGCTCTCGTCCGACTCCCGCAACTCGACGCCGCCGCGCCACGCGCGGCATACCGGCCGCCCGAGGCCGCGGCAATCGCCCGAACCCCTTTCCGTGACCGCCCGATCCGATGTCAGTCTCCGAACTCAAACGCCGCCGCACGTTCGCGGTCATTTCCCACCCGGACGCGGGTAAAACCACGCTGACCGAAAAGCTGCTGCTGTTCTCGGGCGCGATCCAGATTGCCGGCACCGTGAAGGGCCGCAAGAGCAACCGCTACGCGACGTCCGACTGGATGGAGATCGAAAAGCAGCGCGGCATTTCGGTCGCGAGTTCGGTGATGCAGTTCGAGTACGGCGATTGCGTCATCAACCTGCTCGACACGCCGGGCCACGAGGACTTCTCCGAAGACACCTACCGCGTGCTGACCGCGGTCGACGCCGCCGTGATGGTGATCGACGGCGCGAACGGCGTCGAAGCGCAGACGCTGAAGTTGCTCGAAGTCTGCCGCAGCCGCAAGACGCCGATCGTTACCTTCATCAACAAGCTCGACCGCGAAGTGCGCGAGCCGCTCGAACTGCTCGACGAAATCGAGCAGCACCTTGGCGTGTCGGCGGTGCCGTTCACGTGGCCGATCGGCATGGGCAAGGATTTTCAGGGCGTCTATGACGTCCAGCGCGACCAGGTGCGCGTGTTCCGCGCGGGTCAGGACACGGCCGGCGGCGAAGTCGAAACGCTGCAGGCGCTCTCCGACGAGGAAGGCGAGCGCCGTTTCGGCCACGCATGGGTGCGCGCGAAGGAAGAGATCGACCTCATCAGCGGCGCGACGCCCGCGTTCGATCGCGAGCAGTTCCTCGCGGGCCAGCAATCGCCGGTGCTGTTCGGCTCGGCGATCAACAACTTCGGCGTGAAGGAAATTCTCGACGCGCTCGTCGATCTCGCGCCGCCGCCGTCGATGCGCATGACGGTGCAGCGCCCCGTGCTGCCCGAAGAGCCGAAGTTCACCGGCGTCGTGTTCAAGGTGCAGGCGAACATGGACCTCGCGCACCGCGACCGCGTCGCGTTCATCCGCGTGTGTTCGGGGCGTTTCGAGCGCGGCATGGCGGTGAAGGTCACGCGCTCGAACAAGACGTTCCGCGCGAACAACGTCGTGACGTTCCTGTCGCAGCGCCGCGAGACCGTGAGCGAGGCGTATCCGGGCGACATCATCGGGATTCCGAATCACGGCACGCTGAGTCTCGGCGATACGCTGACCGAAGGCGAGCAACTGCAATTCGTCGGTTTGCCGTTCTTCGCGCCGGAAATTTTCCAGACCGTCGAAGTGGTCGATCCGATGCGCGCGAAGCAACTCGGCGAAGCGCTGAAGCAGCTTGGCGAGGAAGGCGCGATTCAGGTGTTCCGTCCCGAAGCGGGCGGCCTGATGATTCTCGGCGCGGTCGGCCAGCTGCAGTTCGAGGTGGTGTCGCACCGGCTGTCGACGGAGTACAAGGTCGACGTGCGCATGGCGCCGGCGCGTTACCGCCTGTCGCGCTGGGTGACCTGCGACGACGCGGCCGAGCTGCGCCGCTTCACCGATTCGTACTCGGCGCGGATCGCGCTCGATGCGTCCGACGCGCCGACCTATCTGGCCTCGCACGTGTCGGAGATCGAAGTCGCGCAGAAGGCGTGGCCGAAGATCGTGTTCAACGAGTTGCGCGAGCACTCGGGGGCACCGTTCAGGAGGACGATGTAAGGGCGTGAGGCGAGCGATAAGTCCGCTTTTCGCCGCTTCGCCTCCGAGCTTTTCAGCGCTGCATGGAGAAAAAACCGCGTCGGTTCATATCGACGCGGTTTTTTCTTTGCGGCGCGGAACATCGCGACACCGCGATACTGCGGCGCAGTGCGTCAACCACACGCATCGCCGCATTTTCGGCACCTCATCCCGCAGCCAAGCCCCCAGCGCCTGCACATACCGCTCCATCACCGGCAATCCGGAATGCGCGTCCGACTTCGCCTATGCTGACGGAAGCGCCCGCCTCGTCGCGAAGCCGGCTCTTTTCCACTCCAACCGCATGGAGCGCCCGTGACCGTTCGCAATCTCGACGCCCTGTTCCGACCCAAATCCGTCGCCGTGATCGGCGCGTCCGAGCGGCCGGGCAGTACCGGCGCGATGGTCTGGGCGCGCGTGCTCGAAGGCGGCTTCACGGGCCCGCTGTGGCCGGTCAATCCGAAGTACGAAACGCTCGGCGGCCACGCGGTGATTCGCGATGCCGGCGATCTGCCGCAAGCGCCTACCGTCGCGGTGATCTGCACGCCGCCCGCGACGTGGCCCGCGCTGATTCATCGGCTCGGCGGCATGGGCACGCGCGCCGCGATCATCGTCGGCGAGGCGCGCGGCGAGGAAAGCCGGCTCGCGCTGCGGCAGGCGCTGTCGGCGGCGCGGCCGCATTTGCTGCGCATCGTCGGGCCGGGCAGCCTCGGCGTGGTGTCGCCGGCGCTCGGCGCGCATCTCGGCGCGCCGTCGTGCACGGTCAAGGCGGGCGGCGTCGCGTGGGTGTCGCAGTCGAATGCGCTGACCAACGCCGTGCTCGGCTGGGCGCAAGCGCGCGGGCTCGGCTTTTCGCATGCGGTGGCGCTCGGCGAGGAAGCCGACGTCGACGCTGGCGACGTGCTCGACTACCTCGCGAGCGATCCCGGCACGCGCGCGATCCTGCTCGAACTCGATAGCGTGCGGGCCGCGCGCAAGTTCATGTCGGCCGCGCGCGCGGCGGCGCGCAACAAGCCGGTGCTGGCGCTGCGCTCGGGCCGCGCCGATCCCGCCGATGGCCTCTACACCGCCGCGTTCCGGCGCGCGGGCCTCGTGCGCGTCGATGCGCTCGACGATCTGCTCGACGAAATCGAAACGCTCGGCGTGGGGCGTGTGGCGGCGGGTGGCACCGCGACGCTGATTACGAGCGACCGGGGGCTCGCGACGCTCGCCTGCGATGCGTTCGCGGCCGCCGGCGGCATGCTCGCGCCGTGGCCCGCCGAGGTGTCGGAGGCGCTGCGGGAAGCGCTGCCGCACGCGGCCGGCGGCAATCCGCTGCAACTCGGCGACAACGCGCGTCCCGAGCATTTCGGCACCGCGCTGAAGCTGCTCGCCGAGCATCGCGACACGGGCACCGCGTTCGTGGTCCACGCGCCGACGCATGGCGCGCCGGTTGGCGAAGTCGCGCAGGCGCTGATCGAGCATCAGCGTTTCGCGTATCGAGGGCTGCTCGCGTGCTTCTTCGGCGGCGTCGATGCGACGATGCGCGACGCGTTGCACGCGCAGGGCATTCCGGTTCATACGACGCCGCAGCGGCTCGCGCGCGCGTTCGCGCGTCTCGTCGATTACCGGCTCGGCCGCGAACTGCTGATGCAAACGCCGGAGGGTTTGCCCGCGCGGATTCCCGAGGCGATCGACGCGGCGCAGGCGCAGGTCCGGGAGACGCTGGCGGCGGGCGAGAGCCGGCTCGCGGGGGCCGCGGCGGCGCGGTTTCTGGGGCGCTTCGGCTTGCAGGTGGAGGGGCATGAGGGCGCGGACGCGGCGCGGCGCGCGGCAAGTCATGCGGCGGGCGGCGTGGTCGATGGCGCAACAGGCGGCGCAACGAACGAAGCAACAGATGAGGCAACGGGCAGCGCGCCAGGCAACACCGCCAGTACGACGCCAAGCGCTACGGTAAACGCTACGGCACAGCCCCCAAATCCCATCGTCGACATCACCGTCGAACTCCACGATGACGACAACTTCGGCCCCGTATTCCGCTTCACCACGCCGCCCGTCGATGGCGTGTTCGAGGCGATACGCGTCTACGGCCTGCCGCCGCTCAACCCGATGCTCGCGCGCGATATCGTCACGCGTTCGCACTACGCGCGGCTCGTCGCGCCGGAGCCGACGCTCGCGGCGCTGACGTCGCTCTCGCAGGCGGTCTGCGAGGTGCGCGAGATCGTCGGGATTGCGTTGCGGCTCAGGGTCTACGCGGATCGCGTGACGGTGGTCGATCCCGTGCTCAGTCTCGGCGCGCAGCGCAGCCGCCTCGCGATCGTGCCGTATCCGCGCCGCTTCGAGGAGACGCTCGACTGGCACGGCATGCGCGTGACCGTGCGGCCGATTCGTCCCGAAGACGAAATCGCGCATCGCGACTTCGTGCAGGCGATGACGCCCGAGGATTTGCGCTTGCGCTTCTTCGGCGCGGTCGGGGCGTTCGATCATTCGCAGCTCGCGCGCATGACGCAGATCGACTACGACCGCGAAATGGCGCTGATCGCGACGATCGACAACGAAGCGGGCGTCGCGCAGACGCTCGGCGTGGTGCGCGCGGTGGCCGATCCCGACAACGAGACGGCCGAATTCGCGGTGGCCGTGCGCTCGGACCAGAAAGGCCGGCGCCTCGGCCAGTTGCTGATGCAGCGGATCATCGCGTACGCGCGGGCGCGCGGCACTCACTGGCTGGTGGGCGAGGCGTTGCGCGAGAACGGCGCGATGATCGCGCTCGCGAGGTCGAGCGGCTTCACGATCACGCGGACTGACGATCCCGGCGTGGTCGGCTTCCGGATGGCGCTCGACGAAAGCGTCGAGGCGGATACGAAGAGCGGGCCGAAGTTCGGGGAGCCGCAGCCCGCGCGTTGAGCGGTTGAGCCAGCCCGGCTTACGCCGCCAGCTTCCCCGCGGCCTCGTCGACCTGCTCGCGCGTCACGGCGAGTTCGTCGAGCCAGGCCTGCGCGTACACCGCGCCGGTTTCGCGCTCGAGCCGCGCGATCGTCGCCGCACAACGGTTCGCATCCTTCAGCGTCGAGATGAACGACTTCACCGACTCGCCGCCCTTGAACGCATCGAACAGCGGCACGCGGATTTCGTCGGGCAGCGCACGCGTCGTCCATTGATACGGCTTGCCGTTGAACGTCAGCGACGGCGGCAGCACGCGCTCCTTGCGCGCGGCCGGAATCAGGCCGAAGGTGCGCGCCGCTTCGCCGATCTGTTCGGAAGAAAACAGCTCGTCGGGCGTGATGTCGAATTGCTGGATGAAGGTCTCGATGCTTTGCATCGCGGCGGCGCGATCGTCGCGGCGCTTTTGCGCGTGAGCGACGATGTCGCGCAGTTCGTCGGCTTCTTCAGGGGTGATCGTGAAGCTCGACTGCTTCTGCTGGAGTTCGGAAAAGCGCTGAAATTCGGAATCGGTCAGAAGTTTGGCCATTGCTCAATCGATGCGCGCACGAGTCTGCTCATGCGGCGTAATTTTGGAAGGGTCGCCATTCTAAACCATGTGGGGGAGTGGTCACGATGCCGGGAGTGAAACTGGGGCCGCGCCATGAATGTTGGGGTGTAGCGGTTCGTGGCGTTGAGCGCAGAGCAACGAATAGCGTGCGGCCCGACAGAAAATGCCCTGATTACCTTGCCTAACGGGGGCGACACAATTAGATTGTTAAAAATGACTATCCTGAAATTAAATATTGAAATTTAAGATGAATCCGCAATTAGAATCGGTAGCGAGGAGTCGTCAAGGAAATTCGAAAATAAACGGAAATTGAAATGGCCGATATCTTTATCAAGATCGACGGTATCACCGGTGAATCGCAGGACACAACGTATCCTGATGAAATCGAGGTTCTTGGTTGGAATTGGAAAATCACACAGCAGTCCAGCATGCATTCCGGTTCGGGTCGTGGTGCAGCTAGGGCAACAGTTTCGGATTTGCATTTCGTACACAGGATCGATCGTGCAAGTCCTAATCTGGCGAGTTACTGTTTTCGGGGAACACATGTTCCTAAGGCCGTGCTCACCATGCGTAAGGCCGGCGGTGCTCCTCTGGAGTATCTGAAAATCACGCTGTACGACGTGATTGTTTCGCACGTTGAGCCGGCGGCCAATGACGGCCTGGATTTGGAGCCTGTCGCGCTGTCGTTTGCACGCATCAAGAAGGAATATGTAGTGCAAAGCGCGACTGGCGGCAGTCGGGGGACAGTGACTGCGTTGATTGATGTGAAGCAGAATAATGTCAGTTGAGATTACGCAGCAATGAATGAATGCGAGCGGCTACTAAATGACGAGTCAACGTCTCCAGTAAATCACTATTCGTATGGGGACGCAATGATCTTACGGCCTGTGAGTTGTACATTGCGGTGCTGACGGAGGAAATATGTAAGCGACTGGGCGCGGCGGATGTTGCTGCGATTATTGCATTCTTGATCGGTCAGCCGTTTCTCACAACCAGACAGAAATTTGCAGGCACTACGCCCGGAATTTCCATCGCATCGCAGATCGCCAGGGAGCTTCTTGATTTCAATCTTCCAGTTAGAGTTCCAACGCTGACCAATCAGTCTATGGCGGCCTTGCGCTTTTCAATGACGTGCAATCTTGGGGCCGTTGTAGGTCGATGGACGCCTCAAATTGGCGCGATGATCGTGGTTTATGACGTTGTTATGATTGATCTCACGACTACTTTGCACTTCAACAAGCTCGCAAAACCAGAGGACAGAATCAGTGATCGAACGGTCGGAGCACTCGGCTAAAGAGGCATGGCAACAGCTCGAGAAATTCCTGAGAGAGCGGAAATATCTGTCTCTGCGTGAGGTATTGCGGCCTGATATGGATATTCGATGGGATTTGGGAATGGATGGACACGATGCCGTACATTTTTTTCCCGACTTCTTCGAGGTATTCCAGATCAGGAGCGGCGACTTTACATACGATAAGTATTTTGATGGGGGGGGCGTCAATATTTTTTCTACCGTATGCACGCTTTTATTCGCGCTGTTCTTCAAAAAATTTCGCAAAGAGGTACGCGAAAAAAACGAATCGACAAAACTAACGGCCGGGATGCTCCAACGTGCTATCGAACTCGGTATGTGGGATAGCCAACGCCTGATGGAGCCGGAAAAGTAATAACCGAACGGCCCGCTGACATACGGGCTTTTTTTGCAACGGTGTTGAGTCCATCGCGAAGTGCACGCGTCTACTCGTTCCCCTTCCAATCAAAACCCGCCCTGCATCAATCCGGTAACGCAGTGGGCAAATCCCGTTCGCGCATGGTAAAACACCAGACACCCAGGCATGGAACCGGAGAAAGAGCTTCGCACGGGACCCGAGTAGGCGCTCAAGCACCCACTTCGGATCGCTAGCCCAAGAAAGCCCTCACTCCGGTCAACAAGGAGACGCGCTCAATGACCGCAGCGATCGGTTCGAAGATCGGGCAGCGGCGCCGTATCGGCCGCGGCTCGCTGCAAGTGAGCGGATTGGGTCTCGGCACGGCGCCGCTCGGCGGCCTGTACCACGATCTGTCCGACGAGGAGGCTCATGCGACCATCGCCGCCGCATGGGACGCCGGCGTGCGTTACTTCGACACCGCGCCGCACTACGGCAACACGAAGGCCGAGCATCGGCTCGGCACCGCGTTGCGTCATTATCCGCGTGGCGAGTACGTGCTTTCCACCAAGGTGGGGCGGCGCTTCGTGCCGCGCACCACGCCGTTCGACGACCGCGAGGGCTGGCAGAATCCATTGCCGTTCGAAGCGATCTACGACTACACGCACGACGGCATTCTGCGGTCGTTCGAGGATAGCCAGCAGCGCCTCGGCATCGTCGACATCGACATCCTGCTCGTGCACGACATCGGCCGGCTCACGCACGGCGCTCAGCACCCGCACTACTGGCGGCAATTGACCGAAGGCGGCGGCTTTCGCGCGCTCGACCGGCTGCGCTCGACGGGCGCGATCAAGGCGGTCGGCCTCGGCGTCAACGAAGGCGCCGTCATACTCGACACGCTGGCCGAGTTCGATATCGATTGCGCGTTGCTGGCCGGCCGTTATACGCTGCTCGAACAGACCACCCTCGACGATCTGCTGCCCGCGTGCGAAGCGCGCGGCGTCGGCATCCTGCTAGGCGGCGCGTTCAATTCGGGCATTCTGGCGCGCGGCGTCGCGGGCGATCTGAAGTTCAATTACGGCAACGCGCCGCCCGACGTGATCGAGCGCGTCGCGCGTCTGGAGGCGGTCTGCCGCGTGCATCAGGTGCCGCTCGCCGCCGCCGCGTTGCAGTTTCCGTATGCGCATCCGGCGGTCGCCACCGTGCTGACCGGCGCGCGCAGTGCCGACGAATTGCGCGAGAACGTCGCGTCGTTCGAGCAGCCGATCCCCGCGGCCTTGTGGTCCGCGTTGCGCGATGAGGGTCTGCTCGACGCGCGCGCCCCCGCCCCCGCCCCCAAGGATTGACTGGATCATGCCGATCGACGCTCACCAGCATTACTGGGACCCTGCGCGTGGCGACTACGAGTGGCTCACGCCGGAGCTGAAAATTCTCTACCGGCCGTTCGGCCCCGCGGATCTGCGGCCGCTGCGCGAGCAGGCGGGCGTCGAGCGGACCGTGGTCGTGCAGGCGGCGCCCACGCTCGACGAAACGCGCTATCTGCTCGACCTCGCGCGGCACGAGCCGTCGATTGCCGGCGTGGTCGGCTGGGTGCCGCTGCTGCTGCCGAACGCGCCCGACCTGATCGGGGCGCTCGCGCGCGAGCCGAAGTTCAAGGGCGTGCGGCCGATGTTGCAGGACCATCCCGACGACAGCTGGATCGCGAACCCCGATCTCGCGCCTGCCGTCGACGCGCTGATCGCGCACGATCTCGCCTTCGATGCGCTGATCTACACGCGCCATGTCCAGTACGTCGAAACCTTCGCGCAGTGTTTTCCGGCGCTGCGCATCGTCGTCGATCATGGCGCGAAGCCGCCGATCCGTTACGGCCAGGCGGGCTATCAGGCGTGGCGCGATGCGATCACGCGTCTCGCCGCGCTGCCTCAGGTGCACTGCAAGCTCTCGGGGCTCGCGACCGAGGCGTCGCCGGGCTGGACCGAGGACACACTGCGGCCCTACGTCGAGCATCTGCTGGAGGCGTTCGGCCCCGCGCGTCTGATGTGGGGCAGCGACTGGCCGGTGCTCGAACTGAACGGCGACTATCTGCTCTGGCATTCGGTGGCGGCCACGCTGCTGGCGTCGTTGAGCGATGCCGAGCGCAACGCCGTGTTCGGCGGGAACGCCGCCGCGTTTTACCGGCTCTGAGCGCCGGCCATCCCGGACCATTCAGGCCATTCAGGTCATTCAGCAACGTTAGCAGCCCACCCAACTGGAGTCGTAGATGACACAAAGACTGGCCGGCAAAACGGCCCTGATCACCGCGGCGGGACAAGGCATCGGTCTCGCCACCGCCGAACTGTTCGCGCGCGAAGGTGCGCGCGTGATCGCCACCGACATCCGCATCGACGGACTCGCGGGCAAACCGGTCGAGGCGCGCAAGCTCGACGTGCTCGACGGCGCGGCGATCAAGGCGCTCGCCGCCGAGGTCGGTACGGTCGACGTGCTGTTCAACTGCGCGGGCTTCGTGCATGCGGGCAACATCCTCGAATGCAGCGAGGAAGACTGGGACTTCGCGTTCGACCTCAACGCGAAGGCGATGTACCGGATGATCCGCGCGTTCCTGCCGGGCATGCTGGAGAAGGGCGCCGGCTCGATCATCAACATGTCGTCGGCGGCGTCGAGCGTGAAGGGCGTGCCGAACCGCTTCGCGTACGGCGCGTCGAAGGCCGCGGTGATCGGGCTCACGAAGGCCGTCGCCGCGGACTTCGTCACGCGTGGTGTACGCTGTAACGCGATTTGCCCGGGCACGGTGTCCTCGCCGTCGCTCGAACAGCGAATCGCCGCGCAGGCTCAGGCGCAGGGCGCGACGCTCGACGCGGTGCAGGCCGCTTTCGTCGCGCGCCAGCCGATGGGCCGCATCGGCAAGCCGGAAGAAATCGCCGCGCTGGCGCTGTATCTCGCGTCCGACGAGTCGTCCTTCACGACGGGCCAGGCCCATGTGATCGACGGCGGCTGGTCGAACTGATTCTGCCTGATTGACGCAACACTACTGAACGTAAAGGGAAGTGCAACGATGAAACTGCTTCGTTATGGGCCGAAAGGCCAGGAAAAGCCGGGCCTGCTCGATGCGCAAGGCAAGATTCGCGACCTGTCGAAGGTGGTCGCCGATATCGACGGCACAGCGCTCAGCGACGCAAGCCTCGCGACACTGCGCGCGCTCGATCCGGCCACGTTGCCGGTCGTTGAAGGCAATCCGCGCATGGGTCCGTGCGTCGGCAAGATCGGCAAATTCATCTGCATCGGGCTCAATTACGCGGATCACGCGGCGGAATCGAATCTGCCGGTGCCGACCGAGCCGGTCATCTTCAACAAGTGGACGAGCGCGATCAGCGGCCCGAACGACGACATCGAAATTCCGCGCGGCTCGAAGAAGACCGACTGGGAAGTCGAACTCGGCGTCGTGATCGGCAAGGCGGCGAAGTATGTCGACGAAGCGAACGCGCTCGACTACGTGGCCGGCTATTGCATCATCAACGACGTGTCGGAGCGCGAATGGCAGATCGAGCGCGGCGGCACGTGGGACAAGGGCAAGGGCTTCGACACGTTCGGCCCGATCGGCCCGTGGATCGTCACGCGCGATGAAGTCGCCGATCCGCAGAACCTGAGCATGTGGCTCGAAGTGGACGGCCATCGCTACCAGAACGGCAGCACGAAGACGATGGTGTTCGGCGTCGCGCAACTGGTGTCGTACGTGTCGCAGTGCATGAGCCTGCAACCGGGCGATGTGATCTCGACCGGCACGCCGCCGGGCGTCGGCATGGGCGTGAAGCCGAACCCGGTGTTCCTGAAGCCGGGGCAGACGGTGCGCCTCGGTATCGAGGGTCTCGGCGAGCAGACGCAGAAGACTTACGCGGCGGAATAAGCCGCACGACGCTCGAAGGCCGCGCGCGCGTCAGTTTCGGCGCGCGGATGCCGCGGCCAGCAAAAAAAGCCGTTCCCGTAAAAGGAACGGCTTTTTTTCGTATGCATCTCCACTTCAGCCGGCGCTTTGCGCCACGCGCGGTACGGCTGGCTACCCCGCCGGCACGTCGTCCCCATTCTGGCCGATCCGATTCACCGTTCCCTGTGCGACCGCGACGAGCTTTTCGCGATTCCCGTCCATCACGAACACGCTGCACTGGCAGGTCGCCTGATGCCGGCCCGCATAAATCACGCTCGCGCGCGCGATCAGTATGCCGTTCACCGCCGGGCGCAGATAGTTGATCTTGTATTCGCCGGTCACGACTTTCGGGCCGAGCGACAGCGCGCCCGCGAAGGTCAGCGCGTTATCGGCGAGATAGCTGATGACGCCGCCGTGCACGAAGCCATGCTGCTGCCTCAGCTCATCGCGAATCGGCAGACTCAGCGTGAGTTCGTTGCCGTCGGCGTGCATCAATTCCGCGCCGAGCAGCATGCTGAACGGCTGGGCGTGCAGTGCGCCGCGCGCCCGGTCGAGAAGGTCGGTCATCGTCGTTCCTTGGGGAAGGCCCGTGCGGGCATCCGCGGCGGCGTACTCCGCGCGGTCCCTACCCACTCTAGGAAGCGTGGCTGCATCGCGTCAAGGCGATTTCGCAAAATACATGCTGCATTGTTGCGCAAAACGACTCTAATTTCGACGATCGCCGATGAACCGTGGACATAGCGCGCTGTTTGCTGAACTTGGCCTCAAGTTGCGCGTCAGCTTGCCGTAAACCCTGGTGTATTCCTCGTCACCCTTTGCCCTTCAGGTGTCCACGATGTTCAGCAAGATCAAGGTCGCATCCGGCCTCTTAAGTGTTCTGGTCGCGTTCTGCGTATTCCAGCTCGTCACGGTGGGTCTCGGCTTCTGGTCGTTGACGCGTTCGCACGACGACGTCGGCGAGCTTTCGAACATCGCGCTGAAACAGGTGAATGCGGTCAACCAGACGACGCAGCGTCTGATGGACGTGCGCATCAACCTGTCGCGCGCCGGCACGCGCATGGCGCGCGGCGGCACCGAGCCGACCGACATCGTGCAGCATGCGCGCGAGCAGCTTACCGCCGCCGAGCAGTCGTTCGCGGCGTTCACGGGCGCGCAGAAAACCAGCGGCGAAAACACCGCGCGCGCCGCCGCACTCGCCGAACGCTACAAGAAGCTGCACGACGCGCTCGCCGAATTGGCGCAGGACCTCGATTCGAACAACCTGCAGGCCTTCCTCGATCAGCCGACGCAGTCGTTCCAGGACACCTACCTGACGGAAGTGCGCAACTTCGTGCAATTCGGCGACGCCGCGAGCCGCGCGTCGCTCGATTCGATCGATGCGCGCATGGCGGCGTTTCGCATCGTCAGCGTCGTGATCCTGCTCGTGCTCGTGAGCGGCACGCTGGCGGTCTACGCGGCGCTGCGCCGCGGTGTCGTCGCGCCGCTCGAAGAGGCGGGCCGCCACTTCGAGCGCATCGCGCAAGGGCGTCTCGACCAGCCGATCGCCGCGCGCGGCACCAACGAGATCGGCCGCCTGTTCTCGGGCCTCGCGGCGATGCAGGCGAGCGTCGCGCGCACCGTGCAGAGCGTGCGCGAATCGGCCGACTCGATCCATATCGGCGCCGATGAAATCGCCACCGGCAACGCCGATCTGTCGGCGCGCACCGAAAACCAGGCCGCTTCGCTCGAGGAAACCGCGTCGAGCATGGAAGAACTGACCGCGACCGTGCGCCAGAACGCGGATCACGCGCGCGAAGCGAACGCGCTTGCCGAGACCGCGCTCGACGCGACCTCGCGCGGCAGCGAGGTGGTCAACCAGGTGGTCGACAAGATGCGCGGCATCGCGCAAAGCTCGGACCGGATCGCCGAAATCATCTCGGTGATCGACGGCATCGCCTTCCAGACCAACATCCTCGCGCTGAACGCGGCGGTGGAAGCCGCGCGCGCGGGCGAGCAGGGCCGCGGCTTCGCGGTCGTGGCCGGCGAGGTGCGCGGACTCGCGCAGCGCAGCGCGCAGTCGGCGAAGGAAATCAAGACGCTGATCAGCGAGTCGGTTGCCGAGATTCAGGGCGGCTCGGCGCTCGTCGAGCGCGCCGGCGAGGCGATGAGCCACGTGTCGGCGTCGATCTCGCGCGTCACGCAGATGATGGCGGAGATCAGCGCGTCGTCGCTCGAACAGAGCACCGGCATCGAGCAGGTGAACCAGGCGGTCGTGCAGATGGACGAAATGACCCAGCAGAACGCGGCGCTCGTCGAAGAGGCCGCGGCGGCGGCGGCTTCGCTGCATCAGCAGACGCAGCAGTTGAAGCAGGCCGTCTCGGTGTTCGAAATTTCGGAAACTGTGTTGCGCACGCAACAGCCGGGCGCGATGCCGGCCGCGAATGCGGAATTCGGATTAAGCGCAATGCATGCGATTTAATGCGGTAGCGCTTTGAAAAGCAGGTATTGAAAAGCGCATCGAAAAAGCATCAAAAAGAAAATGGCCCGCGAAAGCGAGCCATTTTGCATTAGATGCGGCAGGCGCCGGAAAAGGCACCTATGCGCGCTATCCAGGTCGTCCTGACAGTACGGAAGTACTTAGGCCGACTGGATGTTCGCAGCTTGCTTGCCCTTCGGGCCTTGCTTGACTTCGAACGTCACTTTCTGGTTTTCCTGCAGGGACTTGAAGCCCGATGACTGGATTTCCGAGAAGTGTGCAAACAGGTCTTCGCCGCCGTCGTCCGGGGTGATGAAGCCAAAGCCCTTTGCATCGTTAAACCACTTAACAGTACCTGTTGCCATTTTTGATCCAATAAATGTTGTGTGTTGCATTCGCGTTCGTTATCCCTCGACGTGAGGCAAAGCGCGAGGGGAGAGTTGTATCACGTCTTTATGACGGACGCCAATCAACCCGTATCCGGGTATTCCCCGGTTCTGATATTTTTTGACGCCCGAAAAGCCTTCGAAAGGCATTGTTTTGTCGTCAGGGTAAACCAGCGAGACCGGCTTGCGGCCACTTCCTGTGAAGAGCGGCAGCGCGTTTTTTCAGCCAAAGACGTTTGTCTCCGGATGATTGGTTCGGCCGGCTATCTTCGTCTATTGTCTTTCAATTTCGCCTAAGACAGCGTTGCCGATTCCGCGGCGGCGGGCAGTGCCGCGTACGCCGTGGCGAGGTGATACGGCGTGGTCGACGGCATGTCCGCGCGCGCCACGTCGCCCGCCGATGTTTTGCATTCGAACCAGCCGCGCGAATGCAAAAACCGTTGCGCGAAGAGCGCAATCTGTTGCGGTAACGCGGCGCGCACGGCCGGGTCGTCGTGACAGGCGAGCGCGCGCAGATATTCCGTTTGCGCCCAGATCCGCTCGGTCGCGTCCTTGATATGGCCGGCTTCGTCGAGCGAGGCGCATACGCCGCCGCTGTGCGGGTCCACGCCGTGCTGCCGCGCAAAGGTAAAGGCGCGCGCGAGCGCTTCGGCGAGGCCCGTCCCGTCGACGAGGCTGCCCGCCTGCCTGACCAGCCAGAACCATTCGAACTGATGCCCCGGCTCGAGGCGGTTGTCGCTTGCGCCGATCGGCAATTCGGCGATGCAGCCGCTCGGCGCATGCACGAAATGCCGCGCGACCGCGCCGGCCAGGCGGCGCAACGCGGCGCCGAAGGCGTTGTCGTGGGTAGCCTCGCAGGCGGCGAGCCACGCTTCGGTCAGGTGCATCAGCGGATTTTGCAGCGGCGTGCCGGTGACTTTCGAGAAGTCGACACTGAGCGCGGCGTTGAACAGACCGTCGTCGGCCGCGAAGTTCGACTGGATCAGCGCGGTCGTGCCGTGTACGAGCGCGAGCGCGTCGCGATTGCCGGAGCGCCGGCCGTATTCGGCGCACGCGAAGATGACGAACGCGTGCGTGTAGAGGTCCTTGGTGGTGTCGAGCGGCACACCGAGCGCATCGACGCTGTAGAACCATCCGCCGTGGTCGGTGTCCTGAAAGGTGTGCTTCAGCGAATCGAACAGCACGCGCGCATGCTCCATGTCGCCCGCCTGCGCAAACGTGAACAACTGTCGCGCGCAGGCCATTGCCCGATAGCGCTGCGCGGGCAGCGGCCGATGATCGCCGGCGTCGAGCGCTTCGTACGGCAGCTTCAGGGTGGTGTTGAAGCCGGAGCCGCGCCACATCGGCAGCACTACGTTCGCGAAGTGCCCGCGCAGCGCGGTCGCTGTCGTGGCGGTGGTGGTCGTGGCGAAGGGCGGGGTCGGGCTCGGCATAGGCGGATGGGGCGGGTGCGGCGTTTCGGCGTGGCGTTGAGGGCGGCGATGCAAGGCAGTGATTCAGGACAGCGATTCAAGGCAGCGGACTCGGGCGCGCCAATGTGCGGCTTAGCATAAAGCAAACGTCTCGCGCTGGCACGGACGTCGGCATGAGTCTGTGACATGCACGACGCATGCGCGATGCGGAGTTCGCGTGCGAGGTGGACCGCGAAAGGGGCATGAAGCCGCGCGATGAAGCATGAGCGAAGCGAGCGGCCCCGCGCTCATTTCAGATAAGGAGGAACAACCATGCTCGGCAATCTCGAACTGGTCTCCCGTCTCGTGTTGGCCGCGGCGCTCGGCAGCGTGATCGGCTTCGAGCGCGAGCGGCTTTCGTGGGCAGCGGGACTGCGCACGCATATGCTGGTCTGCGTCGGCTCGGCGCTCATCATGATCGTGTCCGCGTATGGCTTCGCCGAAGTGCTGCAGGGTGAACACGTCGTGCTCGATCCGTCGCGGATGGCCGCCCAGGTCGTGTCGGGCATCGGTTTTCTCGGCGCGGGCTCGATTCTGCTGCGCGGCGAGATCGTGCGCGGGCTGACCACCGCGGCGAGCCTGTGGTCGGTCGCGGCGATCGGGCTTGCGGTCGGCGGCGGGCTGTACACGGCGTCGATTGCCGCGACGATCATCATTCTGATCATCCTCGCCGGTATCAAGCCGCTCGAGCGGCGCTTCATCACGGCCAAGCAGCGCCGCCAACTGACGATGATCGTCGAGCGCGGCGCGCTCACGTTTCACTCGCTGCACGACGAACTCGGCGCCGCCAGCCCGCGCGTCAAGCAGTTCGTGATGCAGCAGAGCGATGACGCGCCCGAGTGCGACGAGGTGATGATTACGCTGCACCGCGTGTCGAATGTGGAATACGACTCGATCTGCGCACGCTTGCGGCAACTGCACGGTGTGAGGCAGTTTCGCCAGGATGACGCGACGTCGTGACGCGGTGTTGTAATACGGCGTTGTGATTCGGCGTGATTTTCCGTGAGGCGTCGTGAGATGGGGGATGGGCGGAAGCGGCGCAAATCGTCGGCGAATGGCTTCGGCACGGGCGGAGCGCCGTGCGACAATGCGGGGTCTAAAAATTCCAATGGCAATGACGAGCGGTATCCGGCGCCCCGTTCCCGGCGACGACCGCTTTTTTCTCTATGGCAGATTCAGTAGCATCCCCGCAGTCCAAGCCCAGGCGCGCTGCTTCGAAGAAGCAGCGGCAGGGCGCCGTCTCCACCGAAACCGAAAACAAGCTGGCGCGCGCGGCGCGCTCGGCACAACGCCTCGCGCAACTGAGCGGCGCCGCGCGAGACGACAGCACGCTCGACCTGTTCCCCGACGATCCGACCCGCGCGCGGCTCGAAGCGATGAATATCGACATTCGCCAGGGCACGCTGCATGGCTTCGAGCTGCCCGACGTGGTGTTGCAGGCCGTCGGTGCGCTCGACGACAACGCATCGCCCGACAAGGCGGCGCGCCGCGCGCCGCGTGCGGCGAAGGCCGATGTGGCGGAGCCGGTCAATGCGCAGTTGAGCGGGTTCGATATCGAGCCGCAGCCGGGAGTGGCGGTTGTGCCGGCGGGTGAGGTAGCGGGCGGTGGGGTGGATGCGGCGGGGGCTGCGGAGGAGTCGAAGGCCTCGGGTGCTTCAGGCGAAGCGGCGCCGGAAGCCGATGCGACTGCCGGCGACTCAGCCGCCGCAGCCGCGCGCGAACAGTCCGCGCCGCTTGCCTCGACGATGGCGGCTACCGTCGCGCGCAGCGTGACCGCGCTGCGTCAGGCGACGGAAGCAGGAGCCGCGGCGGGTTCGGGCACCGCGCCGGCCGTGGGCGGCGGCAAGCCGTCGCAGCGTTTTGCCGCGACGTCCACGAAGGCCGCGGTGGCTTCGCGCGAGGCACCTGACAGTCACGCGGGCGCGAACACCACAAGTCAATCCGCTGTGGACGTTTCGGCTCAAGCGCGTGACGCATCCGTTGCTGCGGTCGATTCCACCGTTTTCACGGATCAGCGCGATGTGCAGCCGAACAAGCCTTCGGCTGCCGCGTCTACTGTCGCACCCGCACCCGCACCCGCACCCGCACCCGCACCCGCACCCGCACCCGCACCCGCACCCGCACCCGCACCCGCACCCGCACCCGCACCCGCACCCGCGTCGCTCGACACTCCCGCCGCCTTCGCCACACCGTGGCGCGACGCACATCGCGCCGAGCCGGAACTCGATCGCGCGCGGGCGACCGCCTTTGCCGATACCGTCGATGCGCTTTACGGCGTGATCGCCGATCAGCGCCGCGCCGCGACCGATCATTCGCGCCGTATGAAATGGATGCTGTCGATCGTGGTCGGCGCGCTGCTCGTGACGGTTGCGATCGGCGTTGCGCAAACGCTGCTGCTGATGCGCCTGACGCGCGAAACCACGGCGCAGCAGCAGCGCATCGAGCAGATGATGCAGAACCAGCAGGCGGCGATGGTCAGCCTGCTCGACGCGCATACGGCGGTGGCCGCGGCCACCGCCCCGTCAGCGCCAGCGCCAGCGGCCACGGCACCGGTTGCACCCCAGCAGGTCGCCGCGACGCAGACGGCTCATGGCCGGCACAGCGTCCGCCCGCCGCACGGCCACCGGGCGAAGGCACCCGCCCCGACGCACTGATGATTCTCGCCGCCGCGCCGTGCAAGGCGGGCGCGCCGGCGCTTCATGATGGCCCCATCGCCCGTGCCCGAGGCGAAGTGCTCACCCGAAACTCACACCGCGGCGCCGCTTGTCCAGGCGGCGACTCGTTCCCTTGCCCGCCGCGCGCCCGCAACCTTCCAGCGGTCACCTGTTTAACCGCAAACACGCCCCAAACCGCCCAAACGTTAAATCGGGGACGTTGTCCTGATGCAACGCATCATGACCGAAACAGGCCGTGACATCGCGCCACACCGAAAAAATGCTGCGTTGCACTAGCTTTTTATTGGGGAAAACCCTATAGTTGCGCATAAGGGAAAACCCTAGAAACGCAGTCACTAACCGGGAGTCGCCATGAGCTTCATCTTTGCACTGTTCCAAAAGGTCAGCGACCTCTTTGCGTCGCCCCATCTGCCGCTGGATGCGGACTACTCGTACGAAGCGCGCAGCCGCGAAGCGGACCGTGTGCGCCGCACGCAAGCTACGCTGTTCGGCATCAAGCTGACCGACTAAAAGCTGCCTCACCGTCTCAGGCGCAAACATAACGTGCCGGGGCGCGCACTTCGGGTGCGCATCTCAATGAAGCCACTGTTCGCATCAGCGAATCGTGGCTTTTTGTTTTTGAGCCGCCATGCCGTGCGGGCGACGTTGCGGGCGCTCTCGTCCTTACGAAATATTTCTCCGGCGAAATGAATGTAACGGCCGCTCACACCGATTCGCCGGGCCGCGTCGAGGAATCGGGCTGTAAGCCTTGGTGAACGGGGCTCGAAAGCGAAAATCGCCCTGAGTCATCCGTCCCTATCTAAGAAATGCGCGCTTACAAGTGCTCACGTCTTCATGCGCCGCGGGCCGCTAAAGTGCCTCTCAAGCGTACGGCGTCTGGTTCGAACCCAATCGATCCCGAACGGGCAAGCCGAACAGCACGGACGCTGGCTTGAATAAAACTTTGACGGGAGGTCATCATGAAAACTTTCAGCAAGGCATCGCGCTCGGTTATCGCAACGCTGCTCGCCGGTGGCGCACTGCTCGCAGCCGGCAGCGCATTCGCCCAGGATCACATGTACATCCAGAACGGCCCGGCGCCGGTCGTCTACGGCCAGCCGCACATGGTGCCGGTGGGCGTGTCGATCAACATCGGCTGGCATGGCGACCGCTATTGGGACGGCCATCGCTACTGGGCGCACGACGACTGGATGCGCCATCATCCGCACGACTACGATCCGCATCACCGCGACGATCATCGTCCGCCGCCCCCGCGCCACTATTAATGCAGGCATGACGGCGCCGCCTCTCGCGGCGTGAGTCCACGAAGCCGGCCTTTCCCTCGCGGGAAGGCCGGCTTCGGCGCATCTGGGCGTGCGTTTTGCGCATGCTGCGCTATGCTTCGGAGCTTTCATCGACGGCAGCAGGAGCGCATGTGGACAACGCAACGCAGAACGCAACGATAGGCGTGGTGGGCACGGGCCTGATGGGCGTCGGCATCGCGACGCAGAGCGCATTGCATGGATACCGGACAATCGTGCACGACGTCGACCCGGCGCGTCTCGCGAGCGTCGCGCCGAAAGCGGAAGCGGTGCTCGACGAATTGATCGATGCGGGCCGCATCGTCCATGCGGACAAACAGGCGGCGCTCGCGCGCATCGAAACGCACGCGCAACTCGATGCGATGGCGTCGGCGCAATTCGTGATCGAGGCGATTCCCGAGGTGCTCGAACTGAAGCATCGCCTTTATGCGACGCTGACCGATCTGCTTGCCGCGGACGCGATTCTCGCGAGCAACACGAGCGGCTTCCCGCCCGATCGGCTCGCCACGCCGCTGCGCGCGAAGGAACGCTTCGTGATCGCGCATTTCTGGAACCCGCCGCACATGATTCCGCTCGTCGAGGTCGTGCCCGGCAGCGCGACCGCGCCCGAAGTCACGCAGCGGACCGCCGAACTGATGAGCGCGATCGGCATGGAGCCGGTCGTGCTCGCGAAGGCGATTCCGGGTTTCGTCGGCAACCGGCTGCAGTTCGCGGTGCTGCGCGAGGCGCTGAACATCGTCCGGTCGGGGGCGGCGACGCCCGAGGTGGTCGACCGCGTGATGAAGGCGTCGCTCGGACGCCGCTGGGGGATCGTCGGTCCGTTCGAGAGCGCGGACATGGGCGGGCTCGACACTTTCGTCGACATTGCCTCGCATCTGATGCCGCAACTCGCGAAGGACGAGGACGTGATCGATCTGCTGCGCGCGCAGGTCGATGCGGGGCGGGTCGGCGTGCGCAGCGGCGCGGGCTTTCACGAGTGGGACGAAGCGCGGCTTGCGCGCGTCAGGGAAGGGCGTAAGCGCGTGATCGGCCGCGGCTAGTGCAATATTCACGCTAAGTAAGTTTTTTTCAGGCAACTTGTCACACACCAACCCAACGCTACGTCATGTCTCATTACTTTTACGATCCCGCCGCCGGCCACGGTTTGCCTCACGATCCGATCAAGGCCATCGTCGCGCCACGGCTGATCGGCTGGATTTCGTCGCGCGATAGCGAAGGCACGCTCAACCTCGCGCCATACAGCTTCTTCGGCCTGTTCGCCGCACCGCCGGCGATCATCGGTTTTTGCAGCGAAGGCCGCAAGGACAGCATGGCCAATATCGAAGCCACCGGCGAATTCGTGTGGAATCTCGCCACGCGGCCGCTCGCCGAGCAGATGAACCGTTCGTCGGCGCCGGTTGCGTCGCACGTCGACGAGTTTCAGCTGGCCGGGCTCACGCCCGCGCCGGGCCGCAACGTCGCGGTGCCGCACGTCGGCGAGTCGCCGGCCGCGCTCGAATGCAAGCTGCTGCAGATCATGGAGCTGCACGACCTCGACGGCAAACCGGTGGGGAACTACCTGGCGCTCGGCCAGGTGGTCGGCGTGCATATCGACGAGCAGTATCTGAAGGACGGCCTGTTCGACACGCATGCCGCGCAGCCGATCATGCGTGCCGGTTATCGCGCGGACTACGCCGAGATCGGCGCGATGTTCCAGATGTTCCGGCCGACCGCGTAGGCGGTTCGCTTTGTGCCATGCGTGCGGCGGCAACCGCGCTTTCGTGACGGCGTTGACGCCTGAAACGTTGTTGCCCTGTTCGCCGCCGGCATATTGGGCTGAGCGCGGGCCGAGCGGCACACATCCGGCGAACGGCATGCCCGGGCGGGTGCGATGCTCAGCGCACCCGCCCGCTCCGATGGTTCGCCGCTCCGCGCCACGTGCGCAGCAACAGCGCATTGGTGACGACGCTCACACTCGAAAACGCCATCGCCGCGCCCGCGAGCATCGGGTTCAGCAGACCGAGCGCGGCGAGCGGAATGCCGATCAGGTTGTAGACGAACGCCCAGAACAGGTTCTGCTGGATCTTGCGCCAGGTCTTGCGCGAGATGTCGATCGCATCGGCGACGAGCGCCGGGTCGCCGCGCATCAGCGTGACGCCGGCCGCGTGCATCGCGACGTCGGTGCCGGTCGCCATCGCCATGCCGATGTCGGCGGCGGCGAGCGCGGGCGCGTCGTTGATGCCGTCGCCCGCCATCGCCACGATGCCGGCGTCGCGCATCTTCAGGTCGCGGATCACACGGGCCTTGTCGTCGGGCAGGACTTCGGCGTGGAATTCGCCGATGCCGAGCGCCTGCGCGACGCTCGCCGCGCTGCCGCGATTGTCGCCGGTGACGAGCACGCTGCGGATGCCCATGCGTTCGAGCCGCTCGACGGCCGCGCGCGCCGACGGTTTGACGGTGTCGCCGAACGCGATCAGCGCGAGCGCTCGCGGCGCTTGCGGCGCGCGTGCCATCAGCCACGAGACCGTGTTGCCGGCGGCTTCGAGCTCGCGGGCGCGCGCGCCGAGCGCGGGCGGCGGCGCGATGCCGAGTTCGTCGAGCCAGCGCGTGCTGCCGAGCGCGAACGTGTGGCCGTCGAGGTCGGCTTCGACGCCGCGGCCCGCGATGGCGCGCGCTGCGGTGGCGTGAAACGCTGCCGTCGTGGCGGGTTTGTCGATCGTGCTGGCGACATGATCGGCGTGCGAGCTTGCCGAAGAACCAGTGGATGAATTCGCGGCCAAATTCGCCGCAGCAGCGTTCGACTCAGCACTTGCCGCAGCGACCAGCGAATCAGTCGGCTCGGCGCCGGCGCTGCCGATAGCCGCCTGTGCTCTTTCCGCCTCATACGCCGCGACGACCGCCC
Source organism: Paraburkholderia sp. Cy-641 (assembly GCF_011752945.1). Lineage (NCBI taxonomy): Bacteria > Pseudomonadati > Pseudomonadota > Betaproteobacteria > Burkholderiales > Burkholderiaceae > Paraburkholderia > Paraburkholderia sp. Cy-641. The sequence goes on along the minus strand of NZ_VWWM01000030.1, from coordinate 30,806 downwards.
GCGCCAACGGATGATCGCTATGCCGCTGCACCGCCGCGGCGAGCGCGAGCGCTTCGTCGCGGCGCATGCCGTCGACTGGCTCGAACGCCGTCATCGACGGCTGGCCGAGCGTCAGCGTGCCGGTTTTGTCGAACGCGACGACCGTGACGCGATGCGCGATTTCGAGCGCTTCCGCGTCCTTGATCAGCACGCCGTGACGCGCGGCGACGCCGGTGCCGGCCATGATCGCGGCAGGCGTCGCGAGTCCGAGCGCGCACGGGCAGGCGATCACGAGCACGGCGACCGCGTTGAGCAGCGCGGTTTCGCCGCCCGCCCCGGCGATCAGCCAGCCGATCAGCGTCAACGCGGCGATCGCGAGAATCGCCGGCACGAAGATTTCGCTGACGCGGTCGACGAGCCGCTGGATCGGCGCCTTCTCGGCCTGCGCGCTTTCGACGAGGCGGATGATGCGCGCGAGCGTCGTCTCCGCACCGATCGCGGTGGTCGTCACCACGAGCGCGCCTTCGCCGTTGATCGAGCCGGCCGTGACCGCGTCGCCGGTCTGTTTCGGCACCGGCAGGCTCTCGCCCGTAATCAGCGATTCGTCGATATGCGTGCGGCCTTCGAGCACCGTGCCGTCGACCGGCATGCGCTCGCCCGGCCGCACGATCACGACTGCGCCGACGCGTACCTGCGCGAGCGGCACGTCGCGCTCGTCGCCATTGACGCGGATGCGCGCGCGCTCGGGGCGCAGCGCGTTGAGCGCGCGGATCGCGTCGGTGGTCTGACGCTTCGCGCGCGCCTCGAGCCATTTGCCGAAGCGTACGAGCGTAATCACGACCGCCGACGCCTCGAAGTAGAGATGCATCGTGTCGCCGCGATGCATCGCGAGTTCGTAGACGCTGATGCCGTATGCCGCCGAAGTGCCGAGCGCGACGAGCAGATCCATGTTGCCCGCACGGGCGCGCACGGCGCGATAGGCCGCGCGATAGAAGCGCGCGCCGAACGCGAACTGCACGATCGACGCGAGCACGAATTGCAGCCACGGCGGCAGCATCGCGTGGATGCCGAACCATTCGCCGAACATCGGCGCGACGAGCGGCAGCGTCAGGATGGCCGCGGCGAGTACGGTGGCGAGTTCGCGGCGGGCTTCGGTTTGCTTGTGGGCGGCGGTGTCGTGTGCCGCTGTTTGCGCGCCGGTTGTGAGCGACGCGATGGGCCCGGGAGCGGGAATTGCTGTGGCTACGATCGGTGTCGCTTCGTAGCCGGCTTTTTTCACGGCGGCGATGAGCGCCTCGGTATCGGCCGATGACGCGCCCGCTGAATGAACGGTCGCGGTTTCGGTCGCGAGATTGACCGTCGCCCGCTCGACGCCGGGCACTTTCGCCAGTGCCTTTTCGACACGCATCGCGCATGACGCGCAGGTCATTCCGCCGATCGACAGTTCGGTGACTGGCGGCGTCGCAGTTGCTGTTGCAGCTGCTGCTGTGGTTGCTTCGGCTGGCGTGGTTGCGATATCGGCATCCACATCGAGCGTGACGTCATAGCCGGCTTTGCGCACGGCGGCGGCAAGCTGCTCGGGTTCGATTGCGACAGTGCTTTCCACGCGAGCACGCTCCGTCGCGAGATTGACCGATGCGCGCACGACACCCGGCATTTTCGCCAGTACTTTTTCGACGCGCGCCGAGCACGACGCACACGTCATGCCGCCGACATCGAATTCGACGACGCGCGTGGCGCAAGAAGAGGAAGAGGCGGCAGCGGGGCGCTGCTCGTTGGCAAGTGCGGTCATGGCAGGCAAGGTTCGTGGCGGCATCGGGCCGCATCGTGAATCCAGTATCGACCTTCCCATGCCAGGAAGGTCAAGCACGGATTATGCGGCGGCCGCGCCGCGCTTGCCGGCAACGCGACATGGCTTGCACGCGGAAGCGCGAAGCATGACGGAAAGTCGTACCGAACGCGTCCGCTCAAAACGGCGGCGGTGCATCCAGCATGGCCTGTCCGACTGCCTTCTGCTGCTCGCCGTCGCGCGCGAGCAGCGTTTGCGCCGCGCCGCGCCGGTCTTCGGCCGCCTTGTTTTGCCCGAGCTTCCATTTGCCGACGAGCCGCGTCACCTCGATCTCGATGCCGACAATCGCGCCGAGCATCTGCGCGATGAAGTCGGCGGGCGCGTCGCCCATTTTCCACGGCACCGGCTCGCCAGCTTCCATCTTGCGCGTGAGCCGCGCGACGAGGCCGCGCACGAATGCTTCATCGTCATGCACCACAATCCTGCCATGTGCATGCACGATCATGTAGTTGTAGGTCGGCACCTGCCTGTGCGTTTCGTGCTTGCTCGGATACCACGTCGGCGAAATGTAGGCGGCCGGTCCCTGGAAGATCACGAGCGCGTCGGGATGGGTGGCCGCTTCCTGCCACACCGGGTTCGCGCGTGCGACATGAGCGCGCAGTATGCAGCGCGATGCATGCTGCGCGCCGGCCGCGTTGCCGCTGTCGCTGCGGTGGCCGCTATTGTTGCCGCCGTCGCCGGGAATCAGTTGTGCCTCGAACGGCAGATGATTCGCATCGAGCCCGTGCGGGCCGTTCGTGATCAGCGCGCCGAACGGCTGCTCGGCAATCAGGCGATGAAGAACCTCTGGGCGGTTCTCTTCGAAATGGGCGGGCATATACATTGAAGCGCTCCGGATGCGAACGGCGAAGGCGTGTCGGCGAATCGAAATTGAAGGCGAAACCGAATCGAAAACTATGGCGTGTGCAGGCGGCGGGTCGCCAACGTGGCGACCGCAAAAATGCCATTTGTGCCGTTTATATGAACTGTACGCGGCAGCAAGCGCAATTCCCTGCTTTCTGCTTGCCTGGTTAGCAAGGATACGATACAACGCGATGTTGTCGGGGTCGCAATCCGCGGACTGGCTGCGCAGGCCTTCGGGGGACCGCGCATGTTCCTTGCGCTGCACACCGGCATCTCCCATAGGACTGCACGTTCCGCACTCTGAAAGAATGATAAAAAATCGCCAAGCACTGTTTTCGCCTCAACGGACCTGCGCATCGCTCGCCGGCCTCGCATTTCTGGCCGGCTGCGCGTCGGCCCCATCCGTGACGCATCCGAGCACCGGCTGGATCAAGGATGAAGTCGCCGATTCCTACGTATTCGGTTATCCGCTCGTGCTGATGAGCGCCGCGCGCGACGCGGCGGTCGGCACCGATCCGGGCGAAGCGCCGTTCAACACGTTGCGGCATGCCCAGGCACTGCCGCCGGTCGGCGCGGCCAATCCGCCGCAGCCGAGCCTCGATACGCTCGATTCGACCGGCTGGCTCGATGTCGCCGACGAGCCGGTGATCCTCTCGTTGCCCGATTCGCATGGCCGCTACATGGACGCGCGCGTGCTCGACATGTGGACCAATGTCGTGTGGTCCACGGGACCGCAGTTCGTCGCGGGCACGGCCGGCGCGAAAGGCATCCACGCGCAGACGCTCGCATTCGTCACGCCGGGTTGGCAGGGCGAACTGCCGAAGGGCGCGAAGCGCATCGAGGTGCCGACCCGCAATGCATGGGTGAGCGTGCGCATCCAGTCGAACGGCACGCGCGATCTGAAGGCGGTGCGCAAGCTGCAACACGCGATCCGTCTCGCGCCGCTGAGTGTCTATGGCGACGACGAGCGCGTGGCGCCGGTCGCGCTGTCGCGCGGCAACGGCGGCGCCTCGGGCGCCAACGGCACGCCGGCGCAGCAGGTAGCCGCGCTCGACGCGAACGGTTTTTTCAGCCGTCTCGCGGATGCGCTGCCGGACAATCCGCCCACGCCGGCCGATCCGCACGCGCTGAAGTTTCTCGCGGACCTCGGCGTGACGCCGGGTGATCCGGTGCAGTTGCCGAAAGCGTCGGACGCGGTTGCGGCCGGTCTTGCCGATGGCCGCGATCGGGTTGCCGCAGCGCCGTCCAATCTGCTCAGCGCGAACGGCTGGAACTGGTTCGGCGATGGCGTCGGCAACTACGGCCCCGACTATGCGTTGCGCGCATACGCGGCGAGCACGCAGCCGGGCATCGGTACCCGGGACGACGAAGTACGTGCGGTCGTCACGCAGGACAGCGACGGCAACTCGCTGAACGGCGCGAATCGCTACGTGCTGCACTTCGCGGCGAACCAGTTGCCGCCGGTGCGCGGCTTCTGGTCGATCACCGCCTACACGAAGGATGGCGCGTTGAGCGACGGCGCGCCGGCACGGCTTGCGGTGGGCGATCGCAACGGTGCGCGCCGCAATCGCGATGGTTCGCTCGACGTGGTCGTGTCGTCGACGCGCAGCAGGACCGGCAACTGGCTGCCGGCGCCGCGCGCCGATATGCAGCTCGTGTTGCGTCTCTATGCGCCGAAGCCGCAGGCTACCGACGGCAGCTGGCAGCCACCGCCGGTCGTGCGGCGATGAGGGCTGCGGCAACGACGCATGCAGGACCTCTTCGATAGGCAGCAACGGCAGCCATGGCATTAACGCATTTCAATGCAGCATCGATAAAAATCAGAAAGCGGCCAACCCAAAAAGCCTCGATGAAGCGCGTCATCAACATGACAGCGGCGCGCCGGGAGACATCGATCGATGTCTCCCGCCGTCTGTCCGCAGCGCACTGCACAACGGACAGACGGCCCCGGACAGTCATCGATCGGCGGCGCGAATCTTCAAACCGTCTCTGACAATACTGTCTTACAACTGATTCACGACTTATACTGCCGCTTGCGGGATTTCTGTTTTTCGCGGCGGGCTTGCCGCCGCATTCATCCAGAGCGAGCATGGCAAGCCTCAATAAAGCATCGTTAGCCTCCTCCATGCAGACCGTGCGCAAAGTCGCGCAGTCGCGTCGTACGCGTCGTGTTCTCATAGGTCTGCTGATCTTTCTCGTCGTATTCGGCCTGCTGGGCTTTTTCGCGGCACCGCCGCTGATTCGCCACATCGCGAGCCAGCAGTTGAGCAAGCAGCTCGACCGGCCCGCCACGATCGGCCGCATTGCGCTCAATCCGTACACGCTGCGCTTCGAAGCCGATAACGTGCATATCGGCGAGCGCGGCGGCGCGGGCGAATTCGTCGATATTTCGCGGCTCATCGTGAAGCCGTCGTGGAGTTCGCTGTTTCGCGCTGCACCGATCGTCGATGAAGTCCAGGTCGATTCACCGCGTTTTCATATCGTGCGCTACGATGCGCAGCGCTTCAATTTCAGCGATCTGATCGAGAAATTCGCGAGCCAACCCGCGAAACCCGACAGCAAGCCGACGCTGTTCTCCGTTTCCAATATTCGCGTCGAAAACGGCCAGATCACGTTCGACGACCGGCTGCTCGGCACGAAGCACGTGATCGATCAATGGAAGCTCGGCATTCCGTTCATCGCGACGCTGCCCTCGAAAACCAACATCTTCGTCGAGCCGCTGCTGCGCGCGCGCATCGACGGCGACAGCCAGCTCGCAATCGACGGCAAGACCAAGCCGTTTGCAGAGTCGCGCGAATCGGAAGTGTCGCTGCGCTTCGACGATCTCGACGTGCCGAAATTGATCTCCTATGCGCCGAGCAAATTGCCGGTGATCGTGCAGTCGGGCAAGCTCTCGACCGATCTCAAGCTCAACTTCGCGATGTCGAACGAGACGCCTTCGCTGCGCGTCGCGGGCACCGTCGATCTGAACGACGTCGACGTGCGGGATCAGGGCAAGGCGCCGTTTTTCGCGGCGCATGCCGTACACGTGGCGGCTGCGTCGCTCGAACCGCTGAAGAGCGTCTATCACTTCGACGAGATTCGCATCGATGCGCCGAACGCGAACCTCGCGCGCGACAAGGACGGCGTGCTCAGCGTCGAGCGCATGTTCGCGCCGGCGCCCGAACAGAACGAGACGGCCACGGCGGCGGCCAGCGCGGCGTCCCCGGCTTCGGGCGCCAAGGCCGCAGCCGACACCCAAACCGCGGCCGCTGAAAAAGCCGCGCCACCGCTCGATCTGTCGATCAAGCACTTCGCGCTCAACGACGGCACGGTCAACGTTCACGACGAAGCGGTGCCGCGCCCGGTCGATGCCGGTTTGCAGAATCTCGCGGTCACGCTGAACGATTTTTCGACGCTCGCATCGGCGCCTGCTCACTACACGCTGAACACCGTCTTCAAGGATGGCGGCACGCTCGCCGGCGAGGGCACGCTCGGCCTCGCGGCGAAAACGGCCAGCGCGAAGCTCGATCTGAAGTCGCTGAAGCTGCCGCCGATACAGCCGTATCTGGACTCCGCAACCTCGGCGCAGGTGCTCGACGGCGCGCTTTCGGTGACGACGAATATCGACGCGAACTGGTCGAAGTCGCCGATGGCGCTGACGGTCGCCGATACGCAGGTGGACATGCAGTCGTTCAAGCTCGCGGCGCGCGACGGCAAGGCGCCGCTGATCTCGCTTGCGCAGGGCAACGTAGCCGTCAAGCAGGTGGATGTGGCGGCGCGCACGGCCGACGTGACGAGCGTCGACGCGACCGGCCTCGCGATCGACGCGCAGCGCCTGAAAGACGGCAGTATCAACCTCGCATCGCTCGCCAGTCCGCATGCAGCGGCGCAGCCGCGCACCGCGGTGCACGCGGAGAAGAAGCCGCAGGCCGAAGAAGGTCCAGCGTGGCACTACAAGATCGGCGAATTGACGCTGAAGGACGCGACCGCCAATTTCACCGACAACACCACGCCGCAGCCGGTCAAGCTCAGCATCGCGCCGCTGCAACTGAAGGTGCAGCAGATCAGCGACGACCTGAGCCACCCGCTGCCGGTCGACCTGCAAGCCACGCTGAACAGGAAGGGCACGCTCGGCGTGAAGGGCGACGTTACCGCGACGCCGCTGAAGCTCGCCGTCAAGGTGAACGCGAACCGGCTCGACGCGGCGGCGTTCGAGCCGTACTTTGGCAGCAAGCTCAACGCGGTGATCGCGAGCGCGCTGCTCAACGCAAACGGCGAACTCGCCGTTACCAATGCGAAGGCGCTGAAAGCGAACTATCGCGGCGACGTCGCGCTCGTCGACGTGCGCATGCTCGACAAGGCCACCTCGGACCCGTTCGCGGGCTGGGGCTCGCTTGCGCTGTCAAACCTGAAGGCCGATTACGACGAACACGGCACCACGGTCGACGCGGGCCGCGTCACGTTCTCGAAGTTCTACGGGCGCGTGCTGCTCGATGCGCAAGGCAAGCTCAACCTGAACGACGTGGTCGCGCATGAAAGCGGTCAGGCGCAGTCGCTCACGCGCGACAAGAGCGGCGCCGATCACGTGGAACTGACGCCGGGGGCGGCGTCGGAAGCGGTAGCCGCGTCTGCGCCGGTCGTGGCCTCGGCGGCCTCGGCGACGCCCGCGACCGTCACGGCCGCCACGCCGCCGCAAAATCCGGTCAAGCTACACTTCGGGCAACTGGTGCTGCAGCAGGGCCGCGTCACCTACACCGACAACTTCATCCGGCCGAACTACACGGCGAACCTCGTCGACATTCAGGGCACGGTCGGCGCGTTCGGCACGCAATCGACGACCCCCGCGCCGGTCGACGTCGCCGCGAAGCTCGCGGCCAACGGCCCGCTGACGATCCGCGGCAGCGTCAATCCGCTGATCGACAAGCCGGCGCTCGATCTGACCGCGACCGCGCACGACATCGAGCTGACCAACCTCACGCCGTATTCGGCGAAATATGCCGGCTATCCGATCACGAAGGGCAAGCTCAACGTCGATCTGCACTACAAGCTCGACAACGATCAACTGAGCGCGAACAACCACCTGTTCATCGATCAGCTCACGTTCGGCGATCACGTCGACAACGACACGGCCACCAAGCTGCCGGTGCGTTTCGCGATCTCGCTGCTGAAAAATTCGCGCGGTGAGATCGACGTGAACCTGCCGGTGTCGGGCTCGCTGTCGAACCCCGAGTTCAGCATCGGCGGCCTGATCTGGCATGCGGTGCTCAATCTGCTGGAGAAAGCGGTGACCGCGCCGTTCTCGCTGATCGCCAACGCGTTCGGCGGCAACGGCGAGGAGCTCGGCTACGTCGAGTTCGACGCGGGCTCGGCCACGCTCACCGACGCCGACAAGCAGAAGCTCGACACGATCGTGAAGGCGCTCTCGGACAAGCCGTCGATCCGCATGGACCTGATCGGCCGCGTCGATCCGAAGGTCGACGAACCGGCGCTGCGCACGCAGTACGTCGACCGGCTCGTCAAGCAGCAGAAGATCAAGGACGTGGTGGGCAACGGCGAGAGCGTCGATCTGTCGACGGTCACCGTCGATCAGCAGGATTACGACAAATATCTGGCGAAGGCGTACAAGTCGGGCGATTTCAAGAAGCCGCGCAATTTCATCGGCATGACGAAGACGCTGCCCGAGGGCGACATGAAGGGTGCGCTTGCCGCCAATGCGCCGATCGACGACGCGAGCCTGCGTCAGCTTGCGCAGCAGCGCGCGCAAAGCGTGCAGCAGTATCTGGATGGCAAGATCGACAGCAGCCGTCTGTTCATCGTCGCGCCGAAGCTCAACGCCGACGGTATCAAGGACAAAGGCGCGACCACGCGCGTGGACTTTGGCCTGAAGTGAGAGCGGCGCGCGCGTGCCGCTTGCGTGGCGCATGTCCGTCATGCCGCGTACAGATCACGCGGCGTGACGGCGCTTTCACTATCCCTTCACCCCATCGCGAGCCGTTCGCGCTCGCCACGATCCCATCGTGTTCCCGGCGTATCCGCCACCCACACAGAACGCTCGCGTAGTAAGCGGCCGCTGAACGCCGGCTGCCGGATTGCGCCGTAAAAGTTGTCAGTGAAAGTAAGTACTAGAAAATGCCGCACATCCAATAGACTATGCTAACTATTGATGCGACTAGCCCAAGTTTCTTACAAGATGATGAACAACTTCGATTCGTCCATCGAAACATATCTGTCCAACGTACATTTCGGCCATTTCGCGACCCAATCCATACAAGCCATCGCCGACCTGTACACCTTCAAGGGCCTCGTACTCGTTCCCGTGCTGTGGTGGATGTGGTTTCAGCAGGACGGGCGGCGCGAATGGCGGCGGGAAATGGCGCTCGCGACGTTTCTGAGCGGCATCGTGGCGCTCTTCGTCGGAAGATTGCTGACGCACTGGCTGCCGTTCAGAGTGCGTCCCGTCTATAGCGACGAACTGCATCTGCACTTTACGAGCGGCGCGACCAGGGACGCACTGCTGACAAGCTGGAGCTCCTTTCCGAGCGATCACGCGATGCTCTGGATGGCGGTCGCCACCGGCATCTTCCTCGTGTGGCGGGGCATCGGTGTGCTGGCGATTCTCTATACCGCGGTGTTCATTTGCCTGCCGCGCGCCTATCTCGGCTTTCACTACCCAACCGATCTGCTGGTGGGCGCGGCCATCGGCGTCGTGATTACCCTGGTCATGACGCGAGATGCGATTCGCGTGCGCTACGCGACTCCGGTGCTGCGATGGATCGAACGCTATCCTGGACCCTCGGCGATGCTGGCTTTTATTCTGTGCCTCGAACTCGTCACGCAGTTCGACGAACTGCGCAAGCTGGCGAGCGGTGTGTTCAAGCATCTGTGAAGTACAAGGCGGGCGCGAGGAGAGGTGCCGGCCCGTTATGGGCCGGTTTAATGGGTTTGTCTTCGCTCTCCTCGGGCGCACACCTTCCGCATGCATTCGTCGACGCGGCCGCTCAGGTTTGACTCGCGGCGATTGCCATGACGATTCGCTGCCTCGACGCAAATCCCTGTTCGGACCGTTGCCTGACGAGTTCCACGATCGCTTGCGGTGCGACGTCCGGGTCTCCCGCCTCGAACGGCGGCGCCGGAGCATATTCGAGTCCGAGCTGAATCGTCTGCGCTTCCTCGGCCCCCGCCAATTCCGCCGCCACCGTCAGCCCGAAATCGATGCCCGCGGTCACGCCGCCGCCCGTAATGAGGTTGCCGTCACGGACAACCCGTTCGCGCGTCGGAATGGCGCCGAGCGGTTCGAGCAGCGAGTGGAAGGCCCAGTGAGTCGTGGCGCGCCGTCCGCGAAGCAAGCCCGCAGCGCCAAGCAATAGCGCGCCGGTACAGACGGACGTGACATAACGGGCGCCGGCGGCCTGCTTGCGAACGAACTCGATCGTCTGAGCGTCCTGTAGCAGATCCGTCACGCCGCTTCCACCGGGAATGCAGATCACGTCGAGTGGCGGGCAGTCCTGATACGTGGCGGTGGGCGTCAGGAGCAGTCCGCTGCTGGATGCCACGGGTTCGCGGGTTTTCCAGATCAATCGGGTCGTTGCGCCGGGCAGCGATGCGAGTACGTCGTGGGGACCGGTCAGGTCGAGTTGCTGTATTTGCGGAAATACCAGAAATCCGATCTGGAGTGTCATGAGGATACCTTGTCAAATGTAGAAACGATTTTTCGATGGGTGTTTCGAGGTGGACGAATCGATTCTATGCAGGTAGCCTTTGGCAAGATTGCCATTTACCCCTCAGTTTCTGCCACGCTCTGTTTTTGCCACGTCATGCCAGCCGAAGCGCGATCTATCCTGATGCTTGCTTTTCCGGACGTCCAGCTGCTCGACGTCAGCGGGCCATTGCAGGTTTTTGCTTCCGCCAACGAGCTGGCCGTGCAGCGTGGGCTCGCGGAACCCTATGCACCCCGGCTCGTTGCCGCCGAGGCCGGGCTCGTGACGTCGTCCTCGGGCGTGGCCTTGCTGGCGCGTTCCATCGGTTCCGTGAGAGGGCCCGTCGATACGCTTGTCGTTCCGGGCGGGCGCGGCGTTTCCGCGGCATCGGCGGATGCGCGCCTGACGCGTTGGACACGGCGGCAAGCCGGCCGGGCGCAACGCATCGCTTCCGTGTGTTCGGGGGCGTTCCTGCTGGCCGAGGCCGGCTTGCTGGATGGGCGGCGCGTGGTCACGCACTGGGCCCGCTGCGACGAACTCGCGAACCGCTATCCGAAGCTGTGCGTGGAAACCGATCCGATCTTCGTGCGCGACGGCGCTATCTGGACATCCGCCGGCGTGACCGCGGGAATCGATCTCGCTCTTGCGCTCGTGGAAGAAGACCTCGGCCGTTCAGTCGCACTGGACGTTGCCCGCGAGCTCGTCGTCTTCGTGAAGCGGCCGGGCGGCCAGTCGCAGTTCAGCGCCATGCTGTCGATGCAAAAGGCGGATGACCGGTTCGGCGAACTGCATGCGTGGATGACGGCGCACCTTGCGTCCGATCTTTCCGTTCCCACGCTGGCCCGACGGCTCCACATGAGCGAACGCAGCTTCATGCGTCACTACAAGGCGGAAACGGGCCGCACGCCGGCGCGCGCGGTTGAGCAACTTCGGGTCGAAGCGGCACAGCGACTACTCGGCGAGACCTCGTGGCCGGTCAAACGCATTGCAACCCGTTGCGGGTTCGGTAGTGAGGAAAGCATGCGGCGCAGTTTCGTCCGTTTGTTGAGAGTTGCTCCGCAGGTGTATAGGGAGCGGTTTTCGTTTTCCTGAACAATGGAATCGTGGAGCGGGGCAACCCTCACGACAACCCCCCCTGCCGCTCCCCAACCCTACTTGCGCGAAAAAACCGGCTGCCGTTTCTCCTTGAACGCGGCACGCCCTTCGCGCGCGTCGTCGGTGGCAAAGCAGATGGTTTGCAGATCGCGTTCATACTGGATCGCGTTTTCCAGCGGCATGTTGAATGCCGCGTGCAGATTCGACTTGGCGGTTTCCGCCGCGATCGGCGCGCGTTGCGCAATGGTCCGGGCGACGTCCTGCGCTCGCGGCAAGACCTGCTCCGCGCTCTCGACAACCTCGCTGATCAGCCCCCACTGGAGTGCGCGCTCGGCGTCGATAGGGTCGCCAGTCATAAGCATCAGCGCGGCATTCGAGGCTCCGATCGAGTTGACCAGGAAGGCCGCCATGCCGCCGCCGCCGATCCAGCCCAGCTTGATCTCCGGCGCGGCGAATTGCGCATTGGCCGACGCGATGCGGATATCGCAGCTCAATGACGTTTCTAGGCCGCCGCCGAACGCGTATCCGTTGATTGCGGCGATCGACGGCTTCAGCAGGCCGCGCACCGCGTCGCAATAGTCGGGGCGATTGCGGAAATTCCACGGCGTCGTGTAGTCGTCGAGCGTGCCGATGTCGGAGCCCGCGCAGAACGACTTCGGTCCCGCGCCCGTCAGAACGACGGCGCGAATCGCGTCGTCCTCGTTGCAGCGCTTCATGTATTCGACGACCTGTGCGGCCATCATCGGCGTCATCGCATTCAGTTTGGTCGGGCGATTCAACGTGACCGTCGCAACGAAGTCGCTCACCTCGAACGACACGGAACCTTCAACATGCTCACTCATTTTCGCTTCCTGGTAGTTGCCTGATAGTTTCTTGGTCATTGCCTAGTCATGGCCGGGTATTCAGACGGGTTTGAAGCATTGCCGGTACGACGACTGAAGCCCGTTCAGCAGATCGGCATCGCCGGCGCCGCGCGCGAGCGCGTCTCTGACCATGGCCGACGCCTCGGTCTGGAACGCGATGTAGCCGTCGAAGCGCGGCCGCACCCACGACTGTTCGAGTGTTCGCGAAGTCCGCTCGAAGAAGCCGTGCGTCAGTTCGTTCACGCGGCCGTCATGCCACGCGGCCCGGTGGCTCGGCTGCCCGGCATGCTGCGGAATGAACTCGCGTTGCGCCGGTTCGGAAAGCAGCCAGCGCAGATGCGCGAGGAGCGCCGGCGTCGCCTCGCAGCGTGTGCTGAGCGCGATGCCCGTGCCGCCGATAACCGAGGTGGCCTCCGACGGCGCGCCGGAGAACGTCGGCACATCCGCGAAACGGACCGCGCGCGAGGTCGTCGCGCCGCGCGAGTAGTTGACGTAGCCGAAGATCAGCGGACACAGCGCGAGACGATCCGTCGAGCTCATCAGGTCGAGCATCCGGATCGGGTTGAGCGCGATCGTCTCTGGGGCGGTTCGGCGATACAGCGCCCTGAGCACGTCCAGTACCTTGCGGCCCGTCGGCTCCGAGACGAAAACCCCCGGTTCCAGCGAGCCGATCGGCTCGCCGAGCGTCGCCGCGATCGACATGAACGTCAGGATCGCGTGCGGTCCCGCCAGAGAAAGCGCGACGGGCGTGGCCGCCGGAAGGTCGATTACGTCGGCCCACGTCGCGGGCGGCGGCGCGTCGAGCAGGTCGGGCCGGCAGGCCATGACCTGTGCCGCGGCGTCGAGCGGCAACGCCCACGTTTGTCCGCCGATCTGGTAGGAGCGCAAGGACGGACCGATCGATTGCGCTTGCCACTGGGCGATGTCGCTCGCTTCGAACAGCGCTTCCAGCGGTTGCAGGCAGCCGCGCGCGACTGCCTCGCCGAGATGCGGATGATCGAGCACGACGATGTCATACGCGCTGCACAGTTCCTCGATCGGATGCGACTCGAAGCCTTCCAGCGGCTGCTTTTCCCATTGGATATCGACACCGTCGAGATCCGCCCGCGCGCTTGCTGCGGCGGCAAGCGCGTCATAGCCACGCGGATGATCCCAGGTGAGTGCGCGGTAGGGGCGCATCATGCCTTCTCCGTTTCGTGCGCATGCTCCTTGACCACGCCGCGCGCCACCAGAGCGTCGATGGCCGCATCGTCGAGGCCTGCCGAACGAAGGATTTCGCGCGTATGTTCGCCCACGAGCGGCGCGCCCATCCGCACCGAACCGGGCGTTTTCTCGAACTGGTACGGGAAGCCCGGCGCCTTGACGAGGCCTTCGGTCGGGTGCTCGTATTCGACGAACGTGCCGTTGTGCCGGATCTGCAGATCTTCGACGACGTCCGCATAGCTGTAGACCGGCCCCGCCCAGATATCGTGCTCGGCGAACAGTGCCAGCCATTCCTCACTCGTGCGCGCGGTCAGACGCTCGCGCGTGCGCGCGAAAATCTCATCGCGGCGTGCGAAGCCGTCGACTTCGTCGACCATGTCGAGAAAGCTCGGCTCACCGATCAGCTCACCGAATTTCTTGAGCGGCGGGAACGCGACGATGATGTAGCCGTCGCGGGTGGCGAAAGCACCATACGGCGCACGAATGAACACGTGACCATGCGGCTCGTGACTGCGCTTTTGCGGCACCTTGCCCTGGGTGAAGACGGTCAGCTCCTGCATCTGCAGCGTCACGATCGCATCGAGCATGTTGACCTTGACCAGTTGGCCTTCGCCGGTGCGCTCGCGATGCAGCAGGGCAGTGAGGACCGCTTCGAACGCGGTCGAGGCCGCGACCGCGTCGACGAGAAACTGGCCCGCGGCCTGCGGCGGTTCGTCCGCACGACCGGCGGACAGCATCGCACCCGACATCCCCTGGAGCAGCAGATCCTGGCCCGGACGCTGCACGTAGGGGCCGTCTTCGCCGTATCCCGACATCGAGACGTACACGAGCTTCGGATTCAGCGCCTTGAGCGTGTCGTAGTCGACGCCGAGCCGCTTCGCCACACCGGGGCGGTAGTTCTGCAGGAACACGTCCGCGCTCTTGACGAGTTCGTACAGGGCCGCTTTCCCTTCTTCGGCCTTCAGGTCGATCGCGACGGAACGCTTGTTGCGGTTCAGCGAAAGGAACGAGACGTTGATCTGGTTGCCGCGCGCGCCGCCCGCCGAAGTGTGGCGTTGCCATTCGCCGGTGGTCGGTTCCACCTTGATGACGTCCGCGCCGAGGTCGCCCAGGCGTTGCGCCGCGAACGGGCCCGCCATTGCGATCGAGCAGTCGAGTACGCGGTATCCGCTCAGCGCGCCGCGGGGTTCATTCTTTTGCATGTTGCATGCTTCCTATAAAAAGTATCAGCCGTTCGCCGTGGCTGGGTTCGTGTTGGCGGCCGGGCGATCGAGTCGTCCCGCGCACAGGATCGAGATGGCGGTCAGACCCGCGAGGCCGATGACGAGAGACGCCAGCGGCCATGTCTGTCCGCTCGTCGAGGCGATCAGCGCGGTGGCGACGAGCGGCAGCGGGCCGGCGATCAGCGAACCCGTCACCTCGCGAGCGACCGAAATGCCGCTGTAGCGCACTTCCACCGGGAACAGCTCGCGGTAATAGGCCGGTTGCACGCCGAAGACCGCGCGTTCGCCGAGATGGGCGAGCACGACCGCGGCCCAGACGATCCACGGCGTCCCGCTGTCGAGCATCCTGAAGAACGGGAAGACGAACAGGCAGACGAAGATCGCGCCGCCGAAAATCACCGTGCGCCGGCCGACGAGGTCGGAGAGCGCGCCGAATCCCACGGTCGCGATCGCACCGCAGATGCCCGACAGGATCACGCCGATCAGGATCGTGTCCTGCGGCATATGCAGCTGCTTCGTTGCGTAGGACAACGCAAAGATCTGGAAAACGTAGGACAGGCTCGGGGTGAGATTGACCCCCATGGCGACCAGCAGGCGAGCCTTGTGTTCGCGCAGCAGCGTGCGCAGCGGCATCTTGCGCGCCTGCCTGTCGGTGCCGCGCCGGTAGTCGTCCGTTTCCTTGAGATTGCGGCGTACGAAGAGGCCGAACGCGAGCACGAGCAGGCTGCCGACAAACGGAATGCGCCAGCCCCACGTCAGGTAGTGCTCGCTCGGCATCAGGCTGAACAGCGCGATCGCGCCGGTTGCGCAGACCAGCGACAGATCGACTGCCGCCGCGGGGAAGCTGGCGAAAAAGCCGTGCCGCCGGTTGACGGCCTCGGCTGCCACCAGCACCGCGCCGCCGTATTCCGCACCGGCGCCCAAGCCCTGGACGATGCGCAGAACGACGAGCATGACGGGCGCCCAGATGCCGATCTGCTGATACGTGGGCAGCAGCCCGATCGCGGCCGTCGACAGCCCCATCATGCACAGCGTTACGATCAGCACGGGCTTGCGGCCGTATTTATCGCCGAAGTGACCGAACACCACGCCACCGAGCGGCCGGAAGAAGAAGCCCACCGCGTAGGCGGAGAAGGCGGCCATCGTGCCCGTGACCGGATCGAAGCTCGGGAAGAACAGTCTGTTGAAGATCAAGGCGGACGCGGCGCCGTACAGAATGAAGTCGAACCATTCGACGAACGTCCCTACCGCGCTGGCGGTAAGGGGAATCCACAGCTTCTGCCGTGGTTGGGAAGTGCCGGCCATCCTTGTCTCCTTTGGTCCCTTCTTTGTGTACTTGCGCGACTCGAACGAAATTTTCGCTAGCGCTAATGTTAGCGTTAATGTTAGCGTTGAGATGTGGCGATCGAAACCAGGTGTTTACCCGGCGCAGGGGGTGAAGGTGGTGGAACCGCGGAAATCTGACGAAAATGATGGTTTGCACCGCCGCATCGGCGGCAAACCCTTAACTGGAGCAGGAATGGATCGGCCCGCATCACGTCGCAAATCGCTTTCTTATACGGTCACGCTGGCCGAGGTCGCCGCGCAGGCGGGCGTGTCGGCGCAGACCGTATCGCGAGCCTTGCGATTTCCGGACACGGTCGCCGGGCACACGCTCGCGCGCATTACGGCCGCGGTCGAGGCCACCGGATACGTACCGAATCTTTCCGCGAGCCAGCTGGCGTCCAACCGCAGCAAGACGATCGCGATGATCATTCCGACGCTCGCGGCCTCGGTGATCGCCGAGACCGTGCAGGGCATGTCCGACGTATTGCTGACCGAGGGGTATCAGCTTTTTCTCGGTCACACGGACTACTCGCCCGAGAAAGAGTACGAACTCGTGCGCAGCATGCTGGGCCGCCGTCCCGATGGCGTCTGCCTGATCGGCACGGTGCATCGTCCGGAGACGATTTCGCTGCTACGCAAGGCGGGGATTCCCGTCGTGCAAACCTGGGACTGGACCGAGGAGCGGATCGACATGCTGGTCGGCTTCTCGAATCGCGACGCCGCCCGCGCGGTGGTGGCGCATCTCGCCGGGCGTGGCTACAAAAAGCTCGCCTTTGCCGCCGTCATCTTTCCGGGCGACTATCGGGCCGAGCAGCGCCACGCGGGCTTTCTTGAAGGCGTCGCGGAACACTTCAAGGGCAAGAAGGTGCGCGAGGTGATCTATCGCGACCGGCCTCTATCGATGAGCGTCGGCGCCGAGCTTTTCCACGACATCAGGCAGCGTTACCCGGAGGCGGATGCGATCGTGTTTTCGAGCGACGTCTTTGCGGGTGGCGCGTTGCTCGAGTGCATCGGCGCGTCCATCAGGGTTCCTGATGAAATCGCCATCACGGGTTTTGGCGACTACGACTTTGCCGGGCAGTTGCATCCGGGACTGACGACCGTGCATGTGCCGGCACGCGACATCGGCGCGCAATCGGCACGCCTGCTCGTGCGCCGCCTGAACAAGCAGCCGTTGGAGACCGAGGCGCTCGACGTGGGCTTCGATCTCGTCGTCAGAGAAAGTACCTAGTTTTACGGGGTTGTGTTGCAGGCCGGGCCTGTTTGTCAGGCCCGTGCGCTCATCAACTCAGCGGAATGTTTTCCCGGAAGATGACCTGTAGCCGGGGCATATAGGTCGGTTCGGTTTGCCCACGCACCGCCGACGCCAGCAACCGGACCGCTTCGCGCGCCTCGACGCGGGGATTCTGTTCGATGACCGCGTCCATGGTGCGATCCAGCAGGAATTGCCGGGAAATGTGGGTGAGGTCATGGCCGACGAACATGATCTGGCGTTGCAGCCCGGTTTCCTGCAAGGCGCGGCCGATTCCCGAATTGCCCGCGCCGATGTTGTAGATGCCTGCGGGCGTTCCCTGCTGCAGCATCTGCCGGGTCAGCTCGTAGGCGCGGGCACGGTCGTCGCCGATTTCGAGCATGCGGGCGATCCTGATGTGCGGAAACTCTTCGCTGAGCAACGCGCGAAATCCCATTTCGCGCTCCTCGTGTCCCCGGTAGGCCAGCGAGCCGAGAAACACCGCGACTTCCTGCGGCACGCCCTGCGGCAGGAAGCGCCCCAGCAGCCATGCGGCGAGACGCCCGGCCGCGCGATTGTCGATACCCACATAGGCCATGCGCGCCGACGTCGGGATATCCGAGACCAGCGTGCAGACATGGACGCCGCTTGCCTGCAAGGCGGCAATGGCATCGCGAACCTGCGGATGATCGAGCCCGACGAGCCCGACCGCATCGGTATTGCCCTTCAGTTGATGCAACTGGGCGGCGAGCTTTTCGGCGTTGAAGCCCTCGACCAGATGCATTCTTGCCTGGACTTCCGGCCGGCATTGCGCTTCCACCAGCAGATGCTGATGCAGCAGGGACATGAAGCTGTTGTCGCCGGCGGGCAGGACGAAGCTCAGGCGGATGCCGGCCTGGGCGCCCTGGTCCGCTTCCCCGGCGTGACCGAGCTTGCGTGCAACGGCCAGCACGTGGTCGCGGGTGTGGCTGCGCACGCCTTCGCGCCCGTTCAGGACGCGGTCCACCGTGGCGGTCGAGACGCCCGCGGCTTCGGCAATGGCCGTGATGGTGGCGCGGGTCATGGCGTGATTGGCTCGGTGGTTGGGTTCATGAGCCGATCATATCACATCATTTTGATTGAATTGCCTCATTTTGATGGGTTGATACTGGCTGACTACGGCTTGTGGTTTGAGGCTCATCTCTCGCACCGGTAAGGCATTACAGGCGTTGCGTTTCAGGTCGCAGCAGACTGGCAGCATGGAATAGCGATAACATCAAATTGATGTTAATAAAGTGAAATTAGTAAGCAAAATGATGTTGCATTCAAATAAAAAAGATGTGATATTCGCGTCTAAACGGATCGGCGATCGATCGGCCCCCGGCAGGCGAGCGGGGCGGTTTTCGCCGGCCGATACCAACAGGAGACGAGCATGTCCGTAATCGGCTTCCAACCCGATGCGCCTGTGCGCGAACGCGGCTACACCATTGGCTGCATCGGCGCCGGCATGATCATGGCGGATTGCCATCTGGCCGCCTATCGCGAGGCCGGCTTCAAGGTCGCGGCGATCGCCTCGCGCACGCCCGGCCGGGCGCAGGCGGTGGCGCAGCGATGGTCGATCGGGCGCGTGCATGACACGCCCCAGGCGTTGATCGACGATCCCGAGGTGCAGATCGTGGACATCGCGTTTCCCCCCGATCAACAACCCGCGCTGATTCGCGCCGCGCTGGCGGCACCCCACGTCAAGGCCGTGCTCGCGCAAAAGCCGCTGGCCCTGTCGTTGCCGGAAGCGCTGGCGTTGCGCGACGAGGCGCGCCGGGCCGGCAAGCTTCTGTCGGTCAACCAGAACATGCGCTACGACCAGTCCATGCGCGTGCTCAAGCAGCTGCTCGATGAACGCGCGCTCGGCGAACCGGTGCTGGCCCAGATCGACATGCATGCGATTCCGCACTGGCAGGGCTTTCTCGAAGGCTACGACCGGCTCACGTTGTCCAACATGAGCGTGCATCACCTCGATGTTCTGCGCCATCTGTTCGGCGAGCCCACGGAAGTCACCAGCGTGGTGCGCACCGACCCGCGTACGCGCTTCGCGCATCAGGACGGCATCGTGGGGACGACGCTACGGTTCGATTCGGGCGTGATCGCCTTCTCGCTCGAGGATGTCTGGGCCGGACCGCGCCACGACGGTTTCGCGGACGATCAATACATCAACTGGCGCGTCGAGGGCACCGAGGGCGTGGCGAAGGGCACGATCGGCTGGCCGCACGGCAAGCCCTCCACGCTGAGCTACGCGTCGCAACGCATGACGGACGGCCAGTGGGTCACGCCCGAATGGTCGACGATGTGGTTCCCGCACGCTTTCATCGGCGTGATGGAGCAGTTGCAATACGCGCTCGCGAGCGGCACCGAGCCCGCGCTGACGGTGGCCGACAACGTCAGGACCATGGCCTTGGTCGAGGCCGCGTATCGGTCCGCCACCGAGCGCCGTACCGTGCGCATGACCGAAATTCCGCTTCCCGGCTAGGAGCGTTGCCTCAGGTTCCCAGCCGTTTCCGTTCCCGCAGGACCACTTGGCAGGCAGGCAACCGGTTGCCCCATGAGGCGGCCGGCTCATCCCAAGGAGACAGAGGATGATTCAACCCGGCATTTTCTCAGGCTATTTTCCGTACGACCTGGCCACCGCGGCGGGCAAGATTCGCGCGCACGGCTTCAACACCGTGCAACTGGACTTGCACTTCAAGGACATGGACCTCGGCCGCGGCCAGATCACCCGGGACAAATGCGAGCGCATCCGCAACACGTTCCGCGATCACAACCTGCCGGTCTCATGCATCTCCGGCTATACCAACATCGTGCATCCCGATGCGCAGGAACGGCAGCGGCGCAATGACTATCTGAAGGAAATCATCGCTCATGCGCAGTATCTGGGCTCGCCGTATGTGATCTCGGAGACGGGTACGTTCGCGACCGACAGCGACTGGGTTCATCACCCCCGCAACAAGACCGAGGAAGGCTGGGAACAATGCCGGGCCGTGATTCAGGAACTGGCGCAGCATGCTTATGATCATGGCGCCGTGTTCCTGCTCGAAACCTACGTGAACAACGTCGTCGGCTCGGTGGAAGAAACCCTGCGCATGTTCGCCGAAGTCGATCATCCGGGACTCGGGTTATTGATGGACCCGACCAATTACTTCGAAGACCATAACATCGACCAGATGGACAAGACGCTCAACCAGGTGTTCGATGCGCTGTCCGACAAGATCTGCATTGCTCACGCGAAGGACGTCAAACGTGCCGGCGGCGACAAGTCGGAAAAGCACTCCGATATCGGCGATGCCGATGCGGCGGAGAGCCATACGTTTCGCGGTGTCGGCGAGATCGAGTTACCGGCGCCGGGGCTCGGCGCGTTGAACTACGACCTGTACCTGCGGCGCCTCGCGAAGCGTCACCCCAACATCCCCATCATCATCGAGCACCTGACCGAAGACGACGTGCCGCGCGCCAAGGCGTTTCTGGACGGCAAGCTGCGCGCCAACGGGGTTTGAAAATGGCGCGCCGCCGCGCCGCGAGTTCCCGCCTTCCACATCAACCCGGCACCGCGAGTGCCGGTTTCCGGAGTAGACGTACACATGGTGCAGCTATACGCCACGACGATGAACCGGCAGCAGATCGAAGCGCGCTGCGGACAACTGGCCCAGTTTGCCGGCGTGCGACTGGTCACGCTCGAAGATGGCCTGGAGCGCGGCATCCGGCAACTGGAGTTTCGCAGCGGCACGGGTCTGCGCTTTACCGTGCTGGTGGATCGCGCGATGGATATCGCCGACTGCGAGTTTCGCGGCTATGCGGTGGGCTGGCATTCGCCCGCCGGTTTCCGGCATCCCGGCCTGCACGAGTACGAGGGCGAGGGCGGTCTCGGCTGGCTGCGGTCGTTTTCGGGCCTGATGGTCACCTGCGGGCTGGACCATATCCTCTTCATGCATGACGCGCCCGCGGACAACTACGTGTACAAGCCGCGCCAGAAGGTGCAGCACTCGATCCACGGCCGGGTCGGCACGATCCCGGCGCGCCTCGCGGGCTATGGCGAGCGTTGGGACGGAGAGCGCTGCTTCCTGTGGGCCGAGGGCATCGTTTCGCAGGGCACGGTGTTCGGCGAGCACCTGGAATTGCATCGGCGCATCGAGATCGAGGTGGGCACCAACGACATTCAACTGAGCGACCGCGTGGTCAATCGCGGTTTCTACCGCACGCCGCACATGCTGTGCTACCACCTGAACATCGGCTACCCGGTGCTCGACGAGGGCGCCCGCTACCTCGCGCCGATCCGGCACGCGGTATGGGCGGCACATGCCGATGCGTACCGTGCCCAGGGAGTCGGCTATCGGCGCATGCCGGCGCCCCAGCTGGGTTTTCACGAGCAGGTCTGGCAGCACGAAATGAAGGCGGACGACGCGGGCCTCGTGCCCGTGGCGCTGGTCAACGACCGGCTCGGCATCGGCGTGGAAGTGACGACCCGCAAGGACCAGTTTCCCTGTCAGTATCAATGGCAGAACCTGCAGGCCGGACAGTACGCGCTCGGCATCGAGCCCTCGACGAATCACGTGCTCGGAGAAGGCGGCGCGCGCGAGCGCGGCGAACTGATCTGGCTCGAACATGGCGACGAGCGCCGCTATCGGACCAACATCCGCATCCTCGCCGGCGCGGATGAAATTGCCGGCAGCGAGCGGCGCATTCGCGCGATTGCCGAACAGCCGTCCGACGACTACCCCGAACTCTCCGGCCAGTTTGCGCCGTTGAGCGGACGCGAAGGACGAGGAGCCGCCGTATGAGCGCGCAAGCGATGCAGTTTTCCTTGCGTGGCCGGCGCGTGTTGCTGACCGGCGCGGCGGGCGGGCTCGGCCACGGCATGAGCCTGGCGCTGTTGCGGCAGGGCGCGCGCCTGCTCGCGCTCGATCGCGACGTCGAGGCGCTGGCGCGGTTGCGCGACGCGGCGGGGCCCGCGTTCGCCGACTCATTGCAAACCCTGCAGATCGATCTCGCCGACGCAGCCGCGTTGCAGCGGACGCTGGACCGGCTGACGGCCGAGGCGCCGCTCGATGTGGTCATCAACAACGCGGCCATTTATCCGTCCAGGCCTTTCGAAGCGTATTCCGACGACGAGCGCGCGCTGATTTACCGCGTGAACGTTTCGGCCGCACTGCAGATCGTTCGCGCGGCGCTGCCGGGCATGCGCGAACAGCGATGGGGCCGCATTATCAACGTCGCGTCCATCACGCTTTCGGGCGGCTGGGAGCGGTTGCAGCCCTATGTGGAATCCAAGGGCGCGATGGTCGGCAACACGCGCGCGCTCGCGCGGGAGTTCGGCGCCGAGGGCATCACCTGCAATGCGATCTCGCCGGGCGCATTTCCGACGGCGGCCGAGGCCATCCATCCCGACCTGCCGGGTTACGAGCGCATGGTGCTCGAGCGCCAGTCCATCAAGCGGCGCGGCCACGCGAACGATATTGCCGCCGCGGTCGTCTTTCTCGCCTCCGAGGAAGCGGGGTTCATTACCGGGCAGACGCTGTCCGTGGATGGGGGATGGGTGATGCGCTGATCGTGCGCGTGAGCCCGCACGCGTCCGCTGTTTGAGACGTCGATACCGCGCATATCAATCGCGGCACGCGCCGCTATGCGCTCGCCCGGTCGATGATCGAAAACCCCGTATCGACCCGAACGGGCGCCGAAGAGGCGCTCTCGCGCGCACCGAAGCGGCCCAGCAACGCTTCGGCCGCGGTCTTGCCGATCGCGGCTCCATCGACGCGCACGGTCGATAGCGCGGGATAAACATGAGCGGCCGTACTCAGGTCGCCGAATCCCATGACCGCGACGTCTTCGGGAATGCGCAGGCCGCGGCTTGCCGCCTCGGCCAGAATGCCTTGAGCCAGCGTATCGGTGCTGCAGACGATGACTTCCGGCAGCCCCGCTTCGAGCATCCGCGTCAGGCCTTCCCTGCCGGTCTGGAGCGTCGCCGGTGCGGGGAGCACTTCAAGGGGAATTGGCGACGCACTGTGCTTTTGCAGTTCGTTGATGACGGCGTGGCTCCGCCTCAATCCTCGCGGGTCGTCCGCGGAAACGACGCCGAACCGCTTGTAGCCCTTTTCCATGAGGTGCCGCGCGACCGCCGAGCCGAGCGCCTCGTGCGAGAACCCGACCAGCATGTCGATGGGCTTATCGGTGAGGTCCCAGATCTCGACGATGGGCACGTTGGCCTGGCTCAGCCGTTCGAGCGTGAGGTCCGTGTGGTCGGTGCCGGTCAGGACGATCCCGTCGGGCCGCCGGCCGAGCAGGGTGCGAACCAGTTCTTCCTCGCGCATCGAGGAGTATTCCGTCAGGCCGAGGAGGGTCTCGTAGCCCGACGCGGACAGCGTGTGCATCAGCGCCTGGACCATATCCGTAAAGATGGACGTCGCAATGGTGGGCAACAGCAAGGCCACCAGCCGGCTCCTGTTGCTCGTCAATCCGCTGGCCAGCATGTTCGGCACGTAGCCCGTCTTGCGCACCGCCTCGATAACCCGCTTTTGCGTTTCACTGCGGACGAGTTCGGGGCGATTCAGTGCGCGGGACACCGTCATCGCGGTGACGCCCGCGACCCGGGCCACATCTTCCAGGGTAACGCTCGCGCCGGTCCGGGGGGCCTGTCCTGCGGCGTCTTGTGTCAAAGCTTCGTCCATTCCTTGCTCCGTCGGTGGACGTTATTTTAAGCGGATTTTTTCCGCCTCCCCGTTGTGTGCCGGGGTTAAAGGTCTGGGAAAACGCGATATATATCATATGACATCGTATGTTTAGATAGCCTAAAACACCGGGGAAACCCTTATTTTAAAAATGTTTGCGCAAACATAATCTGTCGAAGTCATAGGACATCTGATAAAAATCGGAGGCACAGATGCGACAAGGACCTGGGCATACAGGTGAGATGCAGGGCAGCGCGGCACCCGGACCGGACCTCGGAGCAGGCTCGCTGCCTTCGGCCGGGGGGCGGACCGATCCGCATGCCGGTAGAAGCCGGGCGCGATTCCTGATCGTTGCGATGCTGTTCGTGGTCACGACCCTGAACTTCGCGGATCGCGCGACGATTTCGATCACGGGCTCGTCGATCCAGCATTCGCTCGGCGTGTCCCCCGTTGAGATGGGGTACATCTTTTCGTCGTTCGCGTGGTCGTACGTGATCGCGCAGATACCGGGCGGGTGGCTGCTCGACCGTTTCGGCACAAGGCGGGTGTATGCCGGCAGCATCCTGTTCTGGTCGATTCTGACCGCGCTCCAGGGGGTGGTTACGCTGCTGCCTGCGGTGATGGCCGTCGCCACGCTGTTCGTGTTGCGGTTTCTGGTCGGCGCCGCCGAAGCACCGGCATTCCCCGGCAATTCGCGCTTGACCGCGGCATGGTTCCCGACGCACGAACGCGGCACCGCCAGCGCCATCTTCAATTCCGCGCAGTACTTCGCGGCGGTGATTTTCACGCCGTTGATGGGCTGGATCACGCACGCCTACGGCTGGCCGTACGTGTTCTTTACGATGGGCGGGATCGGCGTGGTGATCGCGGGCATCTGGGTCAAGACGGTCTATGCGCCCAAAGCCCATCCGCTCGCGAACGAGGCTGAAGTCCGCTTCATCGCCGACGGCGGCGCGCTTGTCGATCTCGAAGACCCGGTGCTCGCCGAAGAGCGCCGCGCGGCGCAATCGACGGGCCAGTCCGCGGCTGCGAAATCGTCCGGCGTGGTCGGGCAGCTTCTGAAAAACAGAATGATGATGGGGGTCTTCGTCGGACAGTACTGCATCACCACGCTGACCTATTTCTTCCTGACGTGGTTTCCGATTTACCTGGTGCAGGAGCGCCATATGTCCGTTCTGAAGGCCGGCTTCGTCGCGTCCATTCCGGCGATATGCGGCTTTCTTGGCGGCGTGCTCGGCGGCGTGATTTCGGACCGCATGATGAAGCACGGCTTTTCCACGACGGCGGCCCGCAAAGTGCCCATTGTCGTGGGGATGCTGCTGTCGACCTGCATGATCGCCTGCAACTATGTCGACAATCAGTGGATCGTGGTCGGCATCATGGCCGCGGCTTTCTTCGGCAAGGGCATTGGCGCGCTCGGCTGGGCGGTCGTCGCGGACACCGCGCCGAAGCAGGCAAGCGGCCTGTGCGCGGCGCTATTCAACACGTTCGGCAACACCGCGGGCATTACCACGCCGATCGTGATCGGCTATCTGGTCCAGGGGACGGGTTCGTTCGCGGCCGCGCTGGTGTTCGTGAGCGCCAATGCGCTCATTGCAATCGTCTGCTACCTGTTCGTCGTCGGAAAGATTCAACGTTTTGAACTGCAGCCGGCGAGTCGCTGATTGCCTGTTCGAATCTTGACAAAAAAAGCCCGACCAAAGGTCGGGCTTCAAAGTCGGCTGCGCCCTCCACAGGACGCAGCCCCTGCAAAACAGCGAGGCTGTTTGCGTCGTCGCCGAGCTTAAGCAGCCAGCAGCGAACGCAGCACGAACGGCAGAATCCCGCCGTGCTTGTAGTAGTCGACTTCGATCGGCGTATCGATACGCAGCAGGACCGGAACGCGCTTGTCGCCGTCCTTGCCGTGGATCACGAGCGTGACTTCCTGTTGCGGCTTGAAGTCGTCGCCGAGGCCTTCGATGTCGTACGTTTCTTCGCCGGTGATGCCGAGCGACTGCACGCTATCCGAGCCCTTGAACTGCAGCGGCAGAACGCCCATGCCGACGAGGTTCGAACGGTGGATACGCTCGAAGCTGCGTGCGACCACGGCCTTCACGCCGAGCAGTTGCGTGCCCTTCGCCGCCCAGTCGCGCGACGAGCCCGTGCCGTACTCTTCGCCCGCGAACACGACGGTCGGCGTGCCGGCGTCGATGTACTTCATCGCTGCGTCGTAGATCGACTGCTGTTCGCCGCTCGGCTGGTGAATCGTCAGGCCGCCTTCGACGCGCGTGCCGTCCGCCTTCGCCGGAATCATCAGGTTCTTGATACGGACGTTCGCGAACGTGCCGCGCATCATCACGTCGTGGTTGCCGCGGCGCGAGCCGTAGCTGTTGAAGTCGGCCTTCTGCACGCCGTTCGCCTTCAGCCACTTGCCTGCCGGCGAGTCTTCCTTGATCGAGCCGGCCGGGCTGATGTGGTCGGTCGTGACCGAGTCACCGAAGATGCCCAGTGCGCGCGCGCCCTTGACCGGCGCGATGCTGGTGTCCGGCGTCATCGAGAAGTCCTTGCCGAAGAACGGCGGCTCGGCGATGTAGGTCGACTTCGGCCAGTCGTAGACCTGGCCTTCCTCGCCCTCGATCTTGCTCCACAGGTCGCCCTTCTTCGTGAGCTGCGAGTAGTTCTTGCGGAACGCGTCGGCGTCGAGCGCGTACTTCAGCAGCGCGTTGACTTCTTCGCTGGTCGGCCAGATGTCGCCCAGGTAGATGTCCTTGCCGCCCTTGCCCTTGCCGACCGGCTCGGTCATCAGGTCGCGCGTGATGTTGCCGGCGATCGCGTAGGCGACGACGAGCGGCGGCGAGGCGAGGAAGTTCGCGCGGATGTTCGGGTGAATACGCGCTTCGAAGTTACGGTTGCCCGACAGCACCGCTGCCGCGACGATGTCGTTCTTCGTGATCGCTTCGTTCAGTTCCGGCGTCAGGTCGCCCGCGTTGCCGATACAGGTCGTGCAGCCGTAAGCGGCCAGCGTGAAGCCGAGCTTGTCGAGGTACTTGAGCAGGTCAGTCTTCGTCAGGTACTCGGTGACGATACGCGATCCCGGCGCCAGCGACGTCTTGATGTGCGGCGCGACCGTGAGGCCAGCCTCGACAGCCTTCTTCGCGAGCAGACCGGCAGCCAGCAGCACGCTCGGGTTCGAGGTGTTCGTGCACGAGGTGATCGCGGCGATCAGCACGTCGCCGTTCTTCACGTCGACGCCGTTGCTCGTCGTGTATTGCGCGTCGAGATCAGCTTCCTTCTTCGCAAAACCGTTTTCGGCGACAGGCTTCGAGAACAGGTCGCTGAAGGTCGACTTCACGTTGCCGATTTCGATGCGGTCTTGCGGACGCTTCGGACCGGCCAGCGACGGCGCGACCGTGCCGAGATCGAGCGTGACGACCTTCGTGTAGTCGATGTCGCCTTCGCTCGGGATGCCGAACAGTTCCTGCGCCTTGAAGTAGTTTTCGAACGCGGAGATTTCGGCGTCGGTGCGGCCCGTGCCGTTGAAGTAGTCGATGGTCTTTTCGTCGACCGGGAAGAAGCCCATCGTCGCGCCGTATTCCGGCGCCATGTTGCCGATCGTCGCGCGGTCCGGCAGCGACAGCGAGCGCGTGCCTTCGCCGAAGAACTCGACGAACTTGCCGACCACTTTTTCCTTGCGCAGCAGTTCGGTGATCGTCAGCACGAGGTCGGTGGCGGTCACGCCTTCGCGCAGCTTGCCCTTCAGGTTCACGCCAACCACGTCCGGCGTGAGGAAGTACACCGGCTGGCCGAGCATGCCGGCTTCGGCTTCGATGCCGCCCACGCCCCAGCCGACTACGCCGATGCCGTTGATCATCGTCGTGTGGCTGTCGGTGCCGACGAGCGAATCCGGGTAGTACACGGTGTCCGCGCCGTCAGCCTTCTTGTGCACGCCGCGTGCGAGGTATTCGAGGTTCACCTGGTGAACGATGCCGACGCCCGGCGGCACGACCTTGAACGTGTCGAATGCCTGCATGCCCCACTTCATGAACTGGTAGCGCTCGTTGTTGCGCTGGAATTCCAGTTTCATGTTCAGGTCGAGCGCGCCCTTCTCGCGGAAGTGGTCGATCTGCACCGAGTGGTCGACGACGAGGTCGACCGGCACGAGCGGCTCGATCGACTTCGGGTTCTTGCCGACGGCCTTCGCGACGCCGCGCATTGCGGCGATGTCGGCGAGCAGCGGCACGCCCGTGAAGTCCTGCAGCACGACGCGCGACACGACGAACGGGATTTCGTCGACGCGCGCGGCGGTCGGCTTCCAGTTCGCCAGTTGCGTGATGTGTTCTTCGGCGATTTTCTTGCCGTCGTAGTTACGCAGCACCGATTCCAGCACGATACGGATCGAAACCGGCAGGCGGTCGATCTTGATGTTCAGTGCCTTGCCGAGTTGCGGCAGGGAGTAGAACTTGCCTTTGCCGGAACCGCTGTCGAATTCCTTGAGCGTTTTGTGGAGGTTGTGGGCCATGGTGTTTTCCTTGGTTTGGATCGCGGAACTACAGTACTTAACCTAGATGACGTACAGATCGACGTACTCATTGACCGGCATCGATTCGAGCCTGGCCTGATCGAGCGACACGCCGAGAATCGCCAGTTGCTGCTTGACCGGAAAGCGCCGCGCGAGGTTGGTCCTGAACTTCTCGACCAGCAACGGGATACCGTCTTCGCGACGGCGCTTGTGCCCGATCGGGTATTCGACTACGACTTCGTCGAACTTCGCCCCGTCGTCGAATTCGATCGTCAATGCATTGGCGATCGAACGCTTCTCCGGGTCGTGATAATCCTTCGTGAATTGCGCGTCTTCGACGCATGCCATCTTCGCGCGCAGCGCGTCGATGCGTGCGTCCCGCGCGACCGACTCTTCGTAATCGGCGGCCGTGAGGCGGCCGAAAATCAACGGCACCGCGACCATGTACTGGAGGCAATGATCGCGGTCGGCCGGATTGTCGAGCGGCCCTTTCTTATCGATGATACGAAGCGCCGCTTCGTGCGTGCGAATCGTGATCTTGCTGATGTCTTCGACGCGCCGGCCTTGCGCGGCCAGTTGCGCATGCAGCGCGAGCGCGGCTTCCACGGCGGTCTGCGCGTGGAATTCGGCCGGAAACGCAATCTTGAACAGCACGTTTTCCATCACGTACGAGCCGTACGGACGCTGGAACCTGAACGCGTTGCCCTTGAACAGCACGTCGTAAAAGCCCCACGTTTTTGCCGTGAGCACCGACGGATAGCCCATCTCGCCGGTCTTCGAAATCAGCGCGAGGCGCACCGCGCGCGAAGTCGCGTCGCCGGCTGCCCACGATTTGCGTGAGCCCGTGTTCGGCGCATGGCGGTAGGTGCGCAGCGCCTGCCCATCGACGAGCGCCTGCGATACCGCGTTGATCAGTTCGTCGCGCGTGAGGCCGATCAGCTGGCCGACCACGGCGGTCGAGGCGAGCTTGACGAGCAGCACGTGATCGAGCCCGACCTGGTTGAACGAGTTTTCGAGCGCGATGCAGCCTTGAATTTCGTGCGCCTTGATCATTGCGATCAGGACGTCTTTCATCGTCAGCGGCGCCTTGCCCGCTGCGATGGCGGTGCGCGAGAGCCAGTCGGCCGTCGCGAGAATTCCGCCGAGGTTATCCGACGGATGACCCCATTCGGCGGCAAGCCAGGTGTCGTTGAAGTCGAGCCAGCGGATCATCGCGCCGATATTGAAGGCGGCCTGAACCGGATCGAGCTGGAACGACGTGCCGGGCACCCTGGCGCCGTTGGGGACGATCGTGCCCGGCACGATCGGTCCCATCAGCTTGGTGCAGGCCGGGTAGGTGAGCGCCTCGAGTCCGCAGCCGAGCGTGTCGATCAGACAGTGCCGCGCGGTTTCCAGCGCGAGCGTGCTGTCGATCCGATAGTTCAGAACGTAGTCGACGATATCCGCCAGGACGGTGTCCGGGGCGGGTCGTACGTTCGATATCGTTGACATCAGCGGAGCAGACATCGGGGAGCGTTCCTGACGGCGGAAATCAGTTAGTTGCCGAGCTTGTTGATCGCGTTCGATTGCGTCGCTGCCGGCGCGCCTTGCGCCATGGCTGCGGTTTGGCACTCGTCGGCGAGACGCGAGCTGTCCTTGTCCTGGAACAGCATCGCCTTGGTCGGGATCACGACCAGGTCCATGCCGCTTGCGGCGTCGTGGAAGCGGTCCGCGCCCGTGGTGGTCGTTTCGCGCGGCAGGTTGTAGTTCTTGTTGGCCCAGTGAACCGTGACGATCTGGTCACGCTTCATGTCGCCTTTCATTTCGAAAGAAAGACCGTCCTTGCACGACCACTTTTCGGCGCCGTCCGGTACCGGATCGACCTTCGCTTCCTTCGCCGGGTTCGGCTTGCGCTTGATCAGGCGGCGCGGTTCCGGACGCTTGGCGACGGCCTTCTTGGCAGCCGGCTTGGTGGTCGGCTTCGTGGTGGTCGCCGTTTGCGCGGCGGCGTCAGTCGAGACGGACAGCATCGTCGTGGACAGGGCGCCAATCACGGCGGCGATCATCAGCTTTTTCATGGAGAAAACCTTTCTATCTAATTTCAGTTAAACAGTGCACGGGAGACCGGTTCCGGGGGCCGCGCGGGTTGAACTGCGCGCGCTTCGAAAGCGCGCAGCGAGCGCTATTTTCTCCTATTTAGCGGCACGTACTTCAAATTCTCGGGGCCGGTGTAATTCGCGCTCGGCCGGATGATCTTGTTGTCGATGCGCTGCTCGATGATGTGCGCGCTCCAGCCCGCCGTGCGCGCGATCACGAAGATCGGCGTGAACATCGCGGTCGGCACGCCCA